>NZ_JBHWWX010000010.1:0-123300 GCF_042730335.1 Rhodococcus sp. NPDC060084 | reverse complement strand
GACGCGACCTGCGCATCGAACCGGTCCAGCAACGTCCCATCCGGCACCGGACGCGCCGTATCGTTCCACCGCTCGAGCACCGCACTACGCTCATCAGCGCCCAGCAGATCGATATCCCCCACCCGCAACGACGGATCGGACACCACCGACTCGAGGATCCGCACGAACCGCTCCGCAAACCCCTCCACCGTTGCGGCATCGAAAAGCTCGGTCGCATACGTGAACTCCGCACGGAGACCGTCCGGCGAACCGTCTTGGGCGTATCCCTCCGACAACGTCAACTGCAGATCGAACTTCGCGACCGCGGTGTCGATTTCGAGCAGGTCGAGGGTCAGACCGCGAAGTTCGACGTGCGCTGCACCTAGATTCTCGAACGAGAGCATGACCTGGAACAGCGGGTGCCGTGCCGTGGACCGGGTGGGGTTGAGAACCTCGACCAGACGCTCGAAGGGGACATCCGCGTGCCCGAAGGCACCCAGTGCTGCTTCGCGTGCCCGTGCGAGATGGTCGGTGAACTGTGCGTCCGGATCGACGTCTGTTCGGAGCACCAGCGTGTTGACGAACATACCGATGAGGTCGTCGAGCGACTGCTCGCCACGTCCGGCCACCGGCGTACCGATCGTGATGTCGCGCTGACCGGACAATCGTGCCAGCAATATGCTCAAGGCCGCGTGCACGACCATGAACAGGGACGCGTTGCGCGTGCGCGCGAATGCCACGAGGTCTCGATGCAGGCTCGGATCGATCGAGAAATCCACGGTCGCGCCGGCGAACGACTGCGTCGCCTGGCGGGGACGATCAACCGGAAGATCCAACTGGTCGGGAACGTCGGCGAGCGTGCGACGCCAGTAGTCGAGCTGACCGGAGATCAGTGACTGCGCATCGTCCTCGGAGCCGAGGACTTCCCGCTGCCACAGGGTGTAGTCGGCGTACTGAACGGGAAGCGGTGCCCACGAGGGTTCTTCCCACTCGGTGCGTGCGGCGTACGCGACCATGATGTCGCGTGCCATCGGTCCGGTGGACCATCCGTCTGCGGCAATGTGGTGGACCACGAGCGCAAGAATGTGCTCGTTGCGGTCGAGTTCGTAGAGTTCGGCGCGGATCGGTACCTCGGAGGTGACGTCGAAACCGGTGGACGCGAGTCGCCGCATCGCGCCGGCCAACTCGTCCCGGTCGATCCGGAGCGGGGTCAGATTGGGTACGACTTCCGCGGCCGCCCGTACGACCTGGTGGGGTCCCTCCGGCGAATCGGGGAAGACGGTGCGCAGCGACTCGTGGCGGTCGATCACATCCATGATCGATACCTGAAGTGCCGCTACGTCGAGGGCTCCGGTCAGCCGCAACGCCATCGGGAGGTTGTATGTCGCCGAGCGGGAATCGAAGCGGTTGAGGAACCACATGCGCTGTTGCGCCAGGGACAACGGAACACGCTCGGGCCGCGGCATTTTCGCCAGTGCCGCACGGGCACCGCGCCCGGCCTCCTGCTCGACGCGAACTGCCAGGGCGGCGACGGTGCTCGATTCGAACAGTGCACGCACGGGAACCTGCGCGTCGAGTGCCACACCCAGTCGGGACACCACCTGGGTCGCGAGGAGCGAGTTTCCGCCGAGTTCGAAGAAGTCGTCGTCGAGTCCGACACGTTGCACGCCGAGCACCTCGGCGAAGACGGCAGCGACGGTTCCCTCGATGGGCGTCGTCGGCGCGCGGAATTCGCGATAGCTGATCCCGAGTTCGGGCTCCGGCAGTGCTCGGCGGTCGAGCTTTCCGACGGGCGTCAGCGGGATCTCGTCGAGGACGACGATCTGCGAGGGGACCATGTACGACGGCAACGACCGGGCCACGTGGTCGGACAACGCAGACGGGTCGATACCCGGAGCGCCGTGCACGTACGACACGAGTGCGGTCTGTCCCGACGGCATGTCGTGGCCCACGGTGGTTGCGAAATCGACGAGCGGATGCGTCTGCAAGGCAACGTCGATCTCGCCCAGTTCGATCCGGAATCCGCGGACCTTGACCTGAAAGTCGGATCGTCCGGCGAACACGAGGCGGCGCTGATCGTCCCAGCGAACCACGTCACCGGTCCGGTACATGCGGGTACCCGGCGCTCCGAACGGGTTCGCGACGAACCGATCCGAAGTGAGCGCAGCACGTCGGTGATAGCCCCGCGCCAGAGCGTCGCCGGCGAGATACAGCTCGCCCGACACTCCTGCGGGGACCGGACGAAGACGGCCGTCGAGCACGAGTGCCTGGACGCCCGCTGTCGGGCCGCCGATGGTGATCGGTCCCGAGGCATCGAGCAGAGCGCGGGTCGACACGATCGTGGTCTCGGTCGGTCCGTAAGCGTTGAAGAATCGGCGGCCGGGCGCCCACCGGGCCACGAGTTCCGTCGTGGAGGCCTCGCCACCGACGTTCAGGCTCTGGAGCGAGTCGAGGCCCGCGGGATCCACGGAACCCAGCACCGCAGGCGTGATGGTCGCGTGGGTGACACCGGTCTGCTGGATCAGCGCCCGCAGTTCGACTCCGCCGTAGATCGTCGGCGGAGTGATCACCAGTTCGGCACCGGTGTAACCAGCCATCGCAAAGTCGAGAACCGAGGGGTCGAAACTCGGCGAACAGATCTGCAGAATCCGAGACTCGGAAGTCACCCCGTAGAGGTCGACACAGTCGCGGACGAGGCCTGCGAGGCCACGGTGGGTTACCGCGACGCCCTTCGGACGCCCGGTGGACCCGGAGGTGTAGATGACGTATGCGAGGTGATCGACCCGGAGCGGAGCACACCGCTCCTCGTCGGTGACCGGTGCGCCCGAGTGCGCCAAGCACGCGGCGACGAATGCCGGGTCGTCGAAGCGAACCCATTCGACGGCGGGCGACAGACCGACGGCGTGTTCCTCCGTCGTCAGGCCCAGCAGAGCCGACGAGTCCTCGAGCATGTGGGTCACTCGGTCGACCGGGTATTCCGGGTCGACCGGAACGTAGGCTGCTCCCGTCTTCGCAACGGACCACACACCGAGCACCATCTCCCACGAGCGAGGGAAGGCAAGCGCGACAATGTCTCCGGGCCCTACGCCACGCTCGATCAGATAACGCGCGATCCAGCTCGACCACGCGTCGAGGTCGCGATACGTCAGGACGATGTCACCGTCGCGAACGGCGGTCCGCTCCGGGTGGGCGGCGACACGCGCGGTGAGCAGGTCCACGAGCGTGGCCGGTTCACCCGCATCGGGACCCGTCGTGGTGAGCAGCAGCTCGGCTTCGCCGGGAGAGAGGATGGACAGGTCGCCCACACATGCCGACGTGTCCGCGACGATGCCGTCGAGGATCCTCACGAAACGTTCTGCGAAGACGGCGACCGTTCCGGCGTCGAAGAGATCCGTCGCGTACTCGAAGGTGGCACCCAAGCCGGCGGGTTCATCGTCGCTGCCGGTCTTTTCGGTCAGCCACAGCTGGATGTCGAACTTCGAGATCGGCATCTCCAGTTCGGTGCCGACGGCGTGGACTCCGGCGAAGGACACCTCACGTGCTGAACCGGGCTCGAGCGACAACGCCGCCTGGAACAGCGGATGACGCGCTGTGGATCGTGCCGGGTTGAGCACCTCGACGAGACGCTCGAAAGGCACGTCCGCGTTCGAGAATGCGGTCAGGTCGATTTCACGGACCACGTCGAGGAATTCACCGAACGAGAGTCCGGGATCGACGCGCGTGCGCAGCACCAGCGTGTTCACGAACATGCCGATGAGGCCGTCGAGCTCCTTTTCGCCGCGTCCCGCGACCGCGGTGCCGACGGCGATATCGTTCGATCCGCTCAGTCGTGAAAGGAGTACCGCGTATGCGGCGTGGACGACCATGAACAGCGAGGCGCTGTGTCCGCGAGCAAGTTCGACGAGTCCACGGTGTGTCTCGGCGCCGATCTCGAATCGGTGCTTGGCGCCGCGGTAGCTTGCGACGGCAGGGCGCATCCGGTCCGCCGGCAGATCCAGCTGATCCGGGAGGCCGTCGAGCTCCCGAACCCAGAAAGAGATTTGTTGCGCAGCAGCCGAACCCGGATCGGACTCGCTTCCGAGAGCCTGTCGTTGCCACAGGGCGTAGTCGGCGTACTGGATCGGCAGGGGCGACCAGCGCGGTTCGTGTCCCTCCGCGCGCGCCGTGTAGGCGGCGACGACATCCTGTGCGAACGGTCCGAACGAGGATCCGTCGGCTGCGATGTGGTGCAGCACCATCGCGAGCACATAGGTGTCGGGAGCGAGCCGGAACAGCGCGACTCGGAACGGAACCTCGATCGCAACGTCGAAACCGCGTCCAGCGAGTTCGACGACCGCTGCCCGTAGACCGTCCTCGTCGACATCGACCGGTTCGAGCGGCGAGACGGCCTGCTCGAGCGGCAGGATCACTTGATGGGGGTCGCCGTCCACTTCGGGGTAGACGGTGCGCAAGCTCTCGTGCCGGGCCACCACGTCCGAGAACGCATCGGACACCACATGAGGGTCCACCGCGCCTGTCATCCGCACGGTGAAGGGCAGGTTGTAAGCCGCAGTGGTGACATCGAACCGATTGAGGAACCAGATCCGTTGCTGTGCAGTGGAAAGGGGCAGAACATCTGGTCGCGTGGCTGCGGTGAGCGGCGCTCGGGCACCGGATCCGACCTGCTTCGCGATACGTGTGGCGAGTCCCACGACGGTCGATGCCTCGAACAGCGCGCGGACGGGAACCTGGGTGTCGAGCGCCGCGCCGATGCGCGAGACGACCTGCGTCGCGACGAGCGAGTTGCCGCCGAGTTCGAAGAAGTCGTCGTCGAGACCCACGCGTTCGGCGCCGAGTACCTCGCCGAAGGCCGCTGCCACCACGCGCTCGGCCGGGCTGCACGGCTCGCGGAAGGTGCGGGTGCTGCTGAATACGGGTTCGGGCAGGGCTTTCCGGTCGAGCTTTCCGCTGGTGTTGAGCGGGAGCGCGTCGAGCACCATGAGCGATGCGGGCACCATGTACGACGGCAACGAGCGACCCGCATGGTCTGCGAGATCGGAGGTGTCGATCGTCTGCGCCGGTGCGGCCACCAGGTAACCCACGAGCTGGTCACCGGTCGGCGTCGAGACAACGAGAACAACGGCCTGCGAGACGGCGGGGTGAGCGAGCAGCACCGCCTCGATTTCACCGAGTTCGATGCGCTGACCGCGGAACTTGACCTGGAAGTCGGTTCGGCCGATGTACTCGAGGATTCCGGTGCCGTCGCTCTCGGCTTCCCAGCGCACGAGGTCGCCCGTGCGGTACATCCGCTCGCCCGGCCCGCCGAACGGGTCGGCAAGGAAGCGGTCCGAGGTCAGGTCAGGACGATCCAGGTAGCCACGTGCGAGCTGAACACCCGCGAGGTAGAGCTCGCCGGGCCGCCCGACCGGAACCGGACGCAGACGCCGGTCGAGGACGTACGCGCGACTGTTCCACTGCGGAACACCGATCGGGACACTGTGGACGTCGCCGGGGCCCGCGCGGTGGTAGGTGATGGACACCGCCGCCTCGGTGGGTCCGTACAGGTTGTGCAGGCCCGCCGAACACAGCCGGGCGAACTCGGCCGCGGTCTCGGACGGCAGTGCCTCGCCGATGACGAAGACGTGCCGTAGGGAGTCGCAACTTCCGTCGGCGGCGTTGGCCACGAAGACGGTGAGCATCGACGGCACGAAGTCAGTGATCGTCACGCGGTGCTCGGCGATCTTGTTCGCCACGTACACCGGGTCACGGTGGCCGTCGGGCGTCGCGATCACGAGGGTCGCGCCGACACGCAGCGGCATGAAGAATCCCCACAGCGACACGTCGAACGTCGTTGCGGTCTTCTGCAGGTACACATCCTCGGACGACAGCCCGTATTGGTCGTTCATCCACTGGATCTGGTTGTCGATGGCGACATGGCTGACGGCCACGCCCTTGGGCCGGCCCGTCGACCCCGAGGTGAAGATGACGTACGCGGTGGTGTCGGGCAGGACCGGACCGTGCCGGTCCGCGTCGGTGATCGGGCGTGCGTCGCCGCGCGAGTAGTCGAAGGTGTCGATCTCGACCGCGGTGACGCCGTCCGGCAGTTCCACGTCGTCGCGCGCGGTGGTCAGTACTGCCGCGGGCTTGGCCGTGTCGAGGATGTATGCCGTCCGGTCGGACGGATGGTCGGGGTCGATGGGCACCCAGGCCCCACCCGCTTCGACGATCGCGTACATGCCGACCACGAGATCGAGCGAACGCCGGATGCACAGTCCGACAAGCGATTCGGGTCCGACACCGAGATCGATCAGTGCGCGCGCGAGAGTGTTGACCCGGGAAGCGAATTCACCGTAGGTCAGTGACTCGCCTTCGAAGACGAGCGCTGTGGCATCAGGTGTGGCTGCGGCCTGCTCGCGGAACTGCGCGAGCAGATCACGTTGCCGGACCGGATGGTCGGTGCGGTTCCACTCGGTGACCGCGTTGTCGAGTTCGGCGTCTCCCGCAAGGGGGATGTTCCACACGGGCCGTTCCGGATCCGATCCGACGAACCGGTCGAAGAACTCGATGAAGCGGGCATGGTCGGCGCCGGACTGCTCCGGACCGTAGAGATTGGGATTGGACTCGAAGTCGATGTGCGTATGGACGCCACCGCTGCGGTAGATGTTGACACCGAGATCCTCGATCAGTCCGGTGGACAGAATATTGATTCCGCCCACCATGTCCCCGAGACGGACCTCGTTGTCGAACAGCATGATGTTGACCCACGGGCCGAAGAACGTCGCCTGCCCCGCGGATCCGGCGTCACGATCGCGCACGATGTCCTCGTGCCGGTAACGCTGATGGCGCAGCGCACCCGAGACGGCCGCGCCCGACGCGGCGATCAGATCGCGGACGGTCGTCTCGTCGGTGACGCTCAGGCGCAGCGGCACCACATTCGAGACCATGCTGCCCGAGCGTCGGAGCACCGCCGTGGTGCGCGCCGCGACGGGCAGGCTCAGCACGACGTCGGTCCGGCCGGTCATCTGTGCGAGATACGCGGCGAAGGCAGCGACGACCGCGGTGGCCAGGCTCGCGCCCTCGCGCTCGGCGAGTTCACCGACTCGCCGTTCGGTCTCCTCGGACAGCGCGGCGGTGTCGATGCGGCTGACCGGCGCGGGCGCGGCGGTCCGGCCGGAGAGGCTGGTGGGTTCCTCGATCCCGTCGATCTGCCGGGCCCAGTATTCACGGTCGTCGAGGAATCGCTTCGAACCGCGGTACTCCATCTCGACGTCGTAGACCTTGTGCAGGTCCGACGCGCGGTTCGGGGACGGCTCCACGCCCTCGACCGCTGCCGTGTACAACTCGGCGATGCGGGTCATGAACGTGGCGGCGGCGAAACCGTCGAGTGCCAGATGGTGCACGCAGTTGTACCAGAAGTAGCGGCGTTCGCCGATCCGGAGCACGGTTGCGGCGATGAGACGGTCGCGCAGTACATCGACGGGACGGCTGCGGTCGTCGCGCATCCAGTCGAGCGCGGCCTGGCGGGGGTCGTCGACACCGCTCAGGTCGACGAAACCGAGCGGCGCTTCGAGCGAGGGATCGACGAGTTGGTAGGGCTGTGCCCCGACCTCGATGAACCGGAGGAACCCGGATCCCATTTCGAGCGCAGCGCGGGCACTGGATTCGCGGAGGAGATCGACGTCGAGGTCACCCTCGAGCTCGACGTATTGAGCGATGTTGGCGGGCACTGTCGGGTCGACGTGCTGGGCGAACCACATGCCCAACTGCGCAGGCGAGAGCGGGAACGCTCCGGGCGGTACCGCGCCCCCTGCGTTCTTCGCCTGCGATCCGCCTTTCCCGAGCGAGTCCAAATCCCCCAACCTTCCTCTCACCACCGGGCAGTTGCCCGCACTCCCGACACGAACATGCACGCAACCTCTAGGGGTATCTGCGCATCAGGGGGAGATCGTTACGGCGTGGCCGGGCGGTGAGACATTCCGCAGGACCGGACGCAGTAGCGGACCCCCGCCTGACGGGCCGAGGCGCCCGAAGCAGCTTACTTACCGGTCGGTACCGGAGCCCATGTCGTACACACCCGGAACAATCTACAGGGTTCCGACACAGGCCCCGGCTCACCGAGGGAACGAGCCGTCGAAGGTCACCAGGACACGGCGATGATCACGTTCACGATGGCGAGGATGCCGGCCGTGTGCGCCAGAACTGCGGTCGAACCCGGGTTCTTCTTCTCCTTCTTCAGGCCGATGATCGCGACGACGAGAATGACCAGGGCGATCAGCAGCTTGATGCCGATCTTCATGTGGTTCACCTCGACGACGTCCTGAGCTTCGCGGAGACCCACGAGCGCGATACCGGTCACCACCTGAAGGATCGCGCCGTGCAGCATGCCGACGACGACGCGCGGCTGCTTGAGCACCGTGAGCCAGGAGCCGATGATGCCGGCGAGACCGATGAAGTGCAGGATGAGAAAGATCTTGATTGCGATGTCCATACCGGCAATCCGACCATTCCGGGCGCAGGTAGTCCAGTTAGGCCACACTCAGACGTGGCGTGCATCAGCGGTGGTCGTAGTACCAATCGATCAGTTCCGGCGCATCGATTGCGGTGCGGTCCATCACCTTCGCCGGGTCGGCCCCCTGCAGAATCCGTTTGAGCGGCACCTCGAGTTTCTTCCCGGTACGGGTGTGCGGGATCCCCGGTGCGGCGACGATGTCGTCGGGCACGTGCCGCGGGGACAGTTGCACGCGGATCGCGGAACGGATCCGATCCGTCACCCTGTCGTCGAGTTCGGTGCCGTCTGCGAGAACGACGAACAACGGCATCCGGTACGAACCGTCGGGATACTCGATTCCGAGGACGAGGGCTTCGGTGACCTCGGGGAGTGACTCCACGACCTGATAGATGTCGGCGCTGCCCATCCGCACTCCCTGACGGTTCAGGGTGGAGTCGGAGCGCCCGTGCATGACGAACGTGCCGCGGTCTGTCACGGTGATCCAGTCCCCGTGACGCCACACCCCCGGATAGACGGAGAAGTACGAATCGCGGTAGCGGCTGCCGTCCGGGTCGTCCCAGAATCGGACGGGCATCGACGGCATCGGTGCGGTGACGACGAGTTCACCGACCCGGCCCCGTACGGACCGGCCGTGCTCGTCGTACGCGTCCACTGCCACGCCGAGGCACGGGACGGAGATCTCACCCGGCCACACAGGCACGGTCGGCACGGCGCCCACGAACGCCGTCACCACGTCGGTACCACCGGAGATCGACATGACCTGCACGTCGGCGCCCACATTCTCGGCCAGCCACAGCGACCCCGTGACGGGCAGGGTCGAGCCGGTGACACCCACACTGCGCAACTCGGAGAGATCGTGGTCGGCCCGCGGCACCACGCCCGCCTTGCTGCAGGCTGTTACGTAGGCAGGACTCGTGCCCAGCACGGTGACCCGTTCGTCGGCGGCGATCCGCCAGAGCCGGTCGACCTCGGGATGCGACGGGGCACCGTCGTAACAGACGATGGTCGCGCCCACAAGAAGTCCGGAGACGAGGAAGTTCCACATCATCCAACTCGGACTCGTGTACCAGAAGTAGCGGTCGGCCGGACCGAGGTCGAGGTGGAGTGACAGTGCTTTGAGATGCTCGAGCAGTACCCCGCCGTGGCCGTGGACGATGCCCTTGGGCGGTCCTGTCGTACCGGAGGAGAACACGACCCACAGTGGGTGGTCGAAGGGAACCGCGACGGTGTCGAGGGCTGCGCCCTCCTCGAGCGCTGCCTCTTTCCAGTTCAGCACCGACGGGGACGTGGCGGTGGGTGGGGAAATCTCGCGGGCCGGCGCGCGGGGGACGACGACTGTCAGGTCGAGACCGGGTAGTCGGTCGCGCAGCCACGTCAGTTCGTTCGTCCGGTCGTGCCACGTGCCTGCGTAGGCGTATCCGGTCGCGGTGACGAGGACTTTCGGCTCGAGTCGGCCGAGCCGGTCGAGCGCAGCCGGAGCGGCGTAGTCCTGCCCGCACGCGGCCCAGACTGCCCCGATACTCGCGGTCGCAAGCAGGGCGACGACGGCCTCCGGGATGTTGGGAAGGTAGCCGACGACCCGGTCCCCCGGTCCGACTCCGTACTCCCGGAGCGTGGCGGCGAACGCGGCTGTCCGGCCGCGGAGTTCCGACCATGTCATCTCGCTGCGGTGCCCGGCCTCGTCGAGGTGGACGACGGCCGGCGCGAGCGGCGGCCGATCCCGGAAGAGGTGCTCGACGAGGTTCAGCCGCGCACCGGGAAACCACACGGCACCGGGCATGGCCGTGTCGGCGATAGGCGGCCCGGGGGCGGTGTGCGACACCACCTCGAACCGGTCCCACACCGCTTTCCAGAAGTCCCCCGGGGCCTCGACCGACCATCGCCACAGCGACCCGTAATCGGGCAGGTTCAGCCCGTGACGCCGTTCGGCGAACCGCGCAAACTCCGTGATGTTCGCTCGCGCAACGGCGGCCTCATGGGGAATCCACTGCGGCTGCACGGCAACTCACTTTCGGGCCGAGGCGGAGAGACGTCTGGCCCCGTCCGGTGTGGCCGGGCGGGGCACATAGCACGGGTTACCGCCGCTCGCGGGTAGCGCCGGTGTAGATCAGGGTGAGGACCACGGCCACGATGATGCTGATGATCCACCGGATCCAGTCGATGCCGCTGGTGTCCTCGTTGCCCTCGGAGGAGATCAGGCCCCACAGCCAGTAGCCGATCAGCGCGCCGATGATGCCGATGACGATCGTGATGATCATGCCCATGGCCTGCTTGCCCGGGATCACCAATCTGGCCAGGATCCCGATGACCGCACCGAAAATGATCGTGCCGATGATTTGTCCCATGGTGAGCCCCTCTGCTGCGGCGCCGCCCGGTGGCTGCGCATCGTCGACGACTCTTTACCCCTTCAGTGTCTGCCTTGAAACCGACGAAAGTGACCGGTTCGGGGCGGGTACGGCCGAATTACTCGCCCATGCGTGCCGAAGGGCCGTCAGTTGTGCTCGGTCACGGTGGCCTCGATGATCGCCCGAGCCTGTTCACGCATCTCGACCTTTCGCACTTTGCCGGTGACCGTCATCGGGAACTCGTCGACCACGTGCACATAGCGCGGGATCTTGTAGTGGGCGAGCTTCCCGTCGCAGAACGCCCTGAGGCTCGCCGCGTCGAGGGGCCGCTCCGAGCCGTCGCGCATCCGGACCCAGGCCATGAGTTCTTCCCCGTATTTCACGTCGGGCACCCCCACCACCTGAGCGTCGAGAATGTCTGGGTGGGTGTAGAGGAACTCTTCGATCTCGCGGGGGTAGATGTTCTCTCCCCCGCGGATCACCATGTCCTTGATGCGGCCGGTGATGGACACGTAGCCGTCCTCGTCCATGACTCCGATGTCCCCGGTGTGCATCCACCGGGCCACGTCGATCGCCTCGGCCGTCTTCTCCGGCTGGTCCCAGTACCCCAGCATCACCGAATATCCGCGGGTGCACAGTTCGCCCGGCACGCCGCGCGGGACCGTCAGACCTGTTCCGGGATCGACGATCTTCACCTCGAGGTGAGGACCCACCCGGCCGACCGTGGCCACACGCCGCTCGATGCTGTCGTCGCTGCGGGTCTGCGTCGACACCGGCGAAGTTTCGGTCATGCCGTAGCAGATCGACACCTCGTTCATCCCCATCCGATCGATGACCTGTTTCATCACCTCGACGGGACACGGCGAGCCCGCCATGATTCCGGTGCGCAGGCTCGCCAGGTCGTACCGTGCGAAATCGGGCTCCGCCAACGCGGCGATGAACATGGTCGGCACCCCGTAGAGCGAGGTGCATTGCTCCTCCGCCACTGCGGTGAGCGTGGCCGCGGGATCGAACGCCGGGGACGGCAGCACAATTGTCGCGCCGTGACTCGTGCACGCGAGATTGCCCATCGTCATACCGAAACAGTGGTAGAGCGGAACGGGGATACATACCCGATCCAGTTCCGTGTAGTGGCAGAGTTCGCCGACGAAGAACCCGTTGTTGAGCACATTGTGGTGACTGAGCGTGGCGCCTTTGGGGAACCCAGTGGTCCCCGAGGTGTACTGGATGTTGATGGCATCGTCGGGAGAGAGCAGAGACTGCGCCTCGGTGAGCACCCGGCGGTCGTCGGCGAGTGCGGCCCGTCCCACCTCGACGAGGTCTTCCCACCGCGGGGAGCCGAGCAGAACGACATCCTCGAGGTCGGGGCAGTTCGCCTGTACGGTCTCGATCATCTGCGCATAGTCGGATGTTTTGAATGCGGACGCGGACAACAGCATCCGGACGCCTGCCTGCTCGAGGACGTACTGCAATTCGTGCGAACGGTACGCGGGATTGATATTGACGAGAATCGCGCCGATCTTCGCGGTCGCGTACTGGACGAGGACCCATTCCCAGCAGTTCGGGGCCCAGATCCCCACCCGGTCGCCCTTCGCGATGCCCGACCGGAGCATGCCGACAGCGACTGCGTCGACATCCGCTACGAATTCGGTGTAGTTCCAACGTTTCCCCGCGGCGAGGTCGACGAGCGCCTCACGGTCACCGAATCGGGCGGCGGTGCGGTCGAGGTTGTCGCCGATGGTGTCGCCGATAAGCGGAACATCCCAGGCGCCCTGGGAATAGCTCGGCAGGCGGTCGGCGGTGGTGCCGGACATCGTGTTCTCCTTCGTAGTTCGAGATCGACAGGCCGCGACAGGCTCAGAGAGCCCGGTGCCGCGTTTCGAAGAGCCTTGCGGTGCAGACCAGGCTCAGCAGACCGAGCGTCGCGAGCATGACTCCGATCGCGACGCTGCCGAACGAGGCAGCAAGAGGTGCTGCGAGCAGCGGGGGAATCGCTCCGCCGAGAACGCCGGCGAGGTTGTACCCGAGACCGGCCCCCGTGTACCGGTAGCGCGTTGCGAACATCTCGGGCAGCAAGGCATCGCACGGACCGTAGGCGATCCCGAAGATCGCGAGCGTGACCATCATGCCGATCACGAATGTGACCGGCGACCCGGTGTCGAGCAACGGGAACAACGCCAGTGCCCACACGACGGAGAATCCGCACGAGACCATGATGACCCGTCGGCGTCCCACGCGGTCGGAAATACAGGGCAGAGAGCACGATCGCGGCACCGAACACGAGCGACGACGAGATTCCCACGACGAGCACGAAGGGCCGGTCGAAGCCGAGGGTGGTGGTTGCGTAACTGGTGAGGTAGGCGGTGCCCATGTAGAAGAACGCGAACATGATGGCCAGCGCTCCGGCGGCGAGCAGTACTTCCCGGGACTGGAAGCGCAGCACTTCAAAGAAGGGAAGGGCCAGCATCTGTTTCGCCGAACAGCCGGACATTCTCTGACGGACTGCCGCATGGGACGTGTCTGGTGCTGCGGCGGTCTTGTTCGCGGTGACCTCGTCCGCTGCCCTTCGCGGTGCCCCTGGCTGAAACCGCCCCGTGCGGCGTTGCGCTAGCGAGCCGCTGCTCTGCTCGCGGAGTTCACTGCTGCGGCGAAATCACGCGCAAGAATCTCGTAGTTTGCTTTCGATTCCAGGACGATCTGGCCGCCGTTGGGAAACTCGACGGTCAAGTAGACGTAGCCGGTCTGCTTCTTCGCCATAGCGCCGATGAGCGTTCCGGAGCCTGCATTGATCGCGGTTCCGAGCACCACCCGTGTAGCTGTCGTGCGGCTGTGGGTTCCTCCGAGGTCTACGGAGACGTGAACGCCGGCCACCCGGTACACCTCTCCGGCGTATCGCAGAACTTTGCCTTCCAAGACCATCCCGGCGAAGGCTGCCTTGGTGGGCACACGTGGACCGTCTTGGGGGACGTTGACGGAAACTGCGGGGGTGCGGGGCGTCGCGCTGGCGTTAGTTCACTTCCGAAGCCTAGGACCGGTTCGGCGCCTTGGATTGCAGCGTTGATGGCTTCTACCAGTGGACCGATCTTCTCCGGGCCGGAGATGAAGTTGAAGTCCGCACGGCCGTCTTTGTTGTGTCCGACGCGGCCCCGCAGAAGGAGCCGCATTTCCGCGGGTTTGGTGGCGGTTCCTTCTCGCCATGACACACCTTCGACCGCTCCGACCGGCACCGTCCAGGGTGACACTGCGCGCTTCCTGCGGGGTTGGCGCCAGTGAGTGTGCTTGAACGTGATGGTTCCCGCAGCCTCATCAAACGAGACTGTGGACCCTGCACCGGCATATGTGTAGACAGACAAGCGGATCCAATCGCGGGCGTTGTTGTACGGGAGGTCGTCGACGAGAGATGGTCCAAGCGCCGCAGATCGTTACCCGGCCGGTGCGGTCGGCCCGGTACGGCGGCGTTGTCCCGCGGCCGACCTGCGGGAGGGTCGGGCGAAGGGGCTCGATGCCCCGATGCCGGCAATGCGCGCGCGCCGGGGGTCGCTGGTCTGGGCTGTGGTGAGTGGAGATAGGGGGATGCCCCGCACCGATCGGTGTGGGGCATCGTGGTTGGTGGTGGTCAGTCCTCGAGGTGAACCCGAATTCTGGGAGCGGTCGCGGCCGGACGCGTGTGACTGGATGAGAGTCGCGGGTCGCCTGGGTGATTCTTCTTCGGAAGCGACGGTGAGACGGCTGCGCGCCGACCCGCTTGCGTGCGATTCGGTCGGGGCGCTCATGGTTGCCACAGGCCGGCCGGACGGTCGACACGTTGCCGCTTTGGGTGTCTTACAGATTCCGGGGAGGAAATCGCGGACGAGATCGGCGATCTCCTCCCCGTAGGTATCTCAGGCTGCGATCGACTCCTGAGCTTCGGAGTCGGTGCCCTATGGCACAGTGCCGACGCATACACCTCCGAGCCACCAAAAGGGGCGAACACCCGTGAACATGCTCTACCTCTACGCCCAGGCCGGCGTCACTGCGAACGACGGTCCCCCTGCCTTCGTGCGCGAGATGGTCGGGAACCTCGACGCATTCTGGTGGCTCCTGCTCATCGTGGGAATCATCTGCCTCGGCATCGCCGGTCTCATGCACAAGAACAGGTCGAGCCGCGACGGTGTGAACTTCTTCCTGTACTGCGGTGTCGCGGGGTCCACTTTCGGTCTCGTCGCACTGTTCTTCGGAATCTGATCCCCGAGAACCATTTATCGCGTCTCGCGACCCACGGCGCGGCCGTCCTCAGCTCGGCCGACGAGCGACTGCACGATCCCGCCCGTGCCTGAATACCCCACCTGCGGCCGCGAACCCAGCGAGAGCGAGCAGAGGCTCGTGAGGCCGGTAAGCTCCGCGAGGCCGGTCACTTCCGGCATGAATCGGGGGGCTGGGGCATTGACAACGAGCACCGAAGTCACGTACCAGACGAAGACGGTCCGCACAATCCGCGGCACGGAGTCGCTGACCATCGACAAGTGGGAGTACAAAGGCTGGGAGTTCGTCTCTCAGGCGCCCGGGAAGGTGCTGACGGAGATCACGTTCCGACGCCCCAAGCCGCGGTTTCCCGAGCTTCTTTGGACCAGTGGCGGAGTGTTCCTGCTTGGGCTCGCAATTATCATCGTCTTGAGGATGAACGGCGAGAACGCCGCCCCAGCAGAATCCGCGAGTCCTGTGCCGAGCGAAACGGCAGCTGCACCGAGCGAGCAACCGTCGCTGGAATCGGCAGAGGCGGTACCGACACCATCGCCCGAACCTGATGGTGTGCTGACGCCTGCGAACAGTCCTGAGCTCGCGGCTCTCCTCGCGGGGACCGACTACTGCGCGCCTGACGTCGCAGCGTTCGCTGCGGCTCATCGTGGTCAGACGATCGCGTTCCCGGGCTCCATCGGCGCGATGGGACCCCATGAGAGCGCGGAGACCAGATACGACATCCTCATCGGTGCGGGCGACTTCAGCGAAACGTCCGCGACCGGACCGGCCTTCCAGTTCCGTGATGTGAACACCACGTACGACCTTCACTGGGTCGGGTCCGTGCCGGACACGATCGGTGTGGGGGCCAACCTGAGCATCACGGCAGAGGTCGACCGCTACGAGGAGCGGTCGTGCCTGTTCCTCCTCGAACCGGTGACCACCGCCGTCCGCTAGCTACGACATCCCTTCGAGTCGCTTGATCGGTTCGAGAGGCGGCGGCTTCGAGGATTTCACCGAAGGTGCTGGCGGAAAACGCAGCGCGGGTGCCGAGGTACGCGGCGCGGATTCGATCGGCGTCATCCGGGTCGGTCGTCACTGCCCCCGAAGGGGGGTCATGACCGCGTCACACAGCACGTCCGAACGGAGCGGTTGGTCAGCGACCCGCGGCGCCCCTGAGTTCCTCCCGCATCTCGCCCCACACCGCGGAGTAGGAATCGATGTTGCCCGCGGTGGCCCATGCCAGCGCGCCCCCCTTGACCTTCTCGAGAGCTTCCGCGAAAAGGTCCTGGTATCGCGACAGGCGGGGAACGAACGCGGACACGTCGTCGAACAGCGCCTGCGCACGCCGGTCGAAATCGAGCAGTGCGTCGATGAACCCGTCCGCCTCCGGCTCGGCGAGTAGCTCCGCGAGTTCATCGTCCAGCGGCAGGAATTGATCGTGCAGGTCCGCGATCGAATCCTCGTCGATCGATACGCGTTCCGCCTCGAGTTGGCCGGTCAGCTCGTGAACCCCCTCGTCGGTGAGCTCGATGCCCTCGCCGGCCGCTCGGGCCTTGCCCTGCCGGACGAGCGCATCCACTGCGGCCTGGCCGGCCGACACCGTCACTCCCAGGTGCGCAGCAACCACTTCCGCGGTGACCTGGTTCTTCAGGCGCACCGTCTGCAGCAGGGCCAGCTCATCCACGTTGCCCGCGAAGGCCATCGTCCACTCCTCACCGCCCGACGGGCGCCGAACATGCGGGGGCCGATGCCCCGCGTACCGCGGAATCCGGACGGATCCCGGTCCGATTCTGGCGTACCGGGGACGCGCGTGGGTGCGCGGGCATCGGCGGGAGCCGGCACCGGAGTGGCCGGGGCTTCAGGCGAGCGAATCGATATGCGCCGCGAGTGCCGTCTCGGCGGACCTCGGGGTGTCACCGGCACCGACGAGCAGGTGCATTGCAAGACCGTCGACGACGGCGTGCAGACGCTCGGCTTCCATCTGGAGATCACGCGCCGGCGCGACGAGCCCCTCCGCGGCCAGACCTGCCAGGATGAGCTCACACCCTGCCCGCAGCGCGCGCTGCGCATCGACTGCGATCTGCCGCAGCTCGTCATGCCCGGGAGATTCCGCGATCAGCGCGAGATTGACCAGCATTTCGCAACGACGGACCTCGTCGAGCGGAAGGAGTTCACCGAGCATGGCCCGCGCCCGTTCCCTGACATCGGCAATGCCGAGGTGGGCGGACACGCGCTCTGCGGCGCGGTCGTGAACCAGGCGCATCGAATAGCCGAGCAGTTCCGACTTGCTGCCGAAGACGTGCCGCACGGAACCCGTAGACAGGCCAGCCTCGGCCGCGACTTCCCGTATCGAGACAGCGCCGACCCCTTCGCGCAGGATCAGCCGCCAGACGGCCTCCGCTATTTCCTGCTGTCTCGCATCGTGATCGATCAGTTTCGGCACTGGACCATGCTAACACGGTCGTGCTAGCATCACGTTTTGTAAGCACGACCGTGCTACTTACGCTCTGCGTCCCCGGAAGGGATCACCGTGAGCACCACACCTCGATACGCCGCACTCGACGTACTACGGGGGGTCGCGATTCTCGGCACCCTCGGTACCAACATCTGGATTTTCACCAACGCGGAAGGATTGGTCGGCTACATCAACGGCACCGGACGAGCTACCGGAAGCTGGTCTTTCGTCCAAGACGTGCTGCAACAGGTGACGCAGGGAAAGTTCCTCGGGCTCCTCACGATCATGTTCGGCATCGGACTCGCCATCCAGCAGCGTTCGGCGGCCGGACGGGGGCTTCCCTGGCCGGGTAAATACCCCTGGCGAGCAGGACTTCTCATGATCGACGGGATACTGCACTACTTCCTGTTCACCGAGTTCGACGTGCTCACCGGATACGCCGTCACCGGACTCGTCGTCGCGTTCGTCCTGGCTACCGGCATTCGCTCCCAGCGGATCTGGATCGCCTGCGCACTCGCTCTGCACGCCGCGATGCTCGCCGTCGCGGTAGCCGCACTCGCTGCGCTGCCTGCGAATCCGGGCAATCGGACGCTGTCCCCCAATCCTTATGCGGACGGCTCGTTCTGGGATCTGGTGGTCTTCCGTGCCGAGAACATCGCACTGTTCCGGCTGGAAACGATCTTCATCCTGCCGCCGTCGATAACTCTCTTCCTGATCGGCGCGCGGCTGTACCTCCGCGGCATCCTCGACCCGGAACAGGCCCCGCTCCGACGCATTCTCATGATCGTCGGGTTCGGTGTCGCGCTCCCGATCGACTTCGCGCTGGGCCTGTCCGGGACCGACGCGGGTCTCGTCCTGGGCCGCTACGGCACGGCCCCGATCGTGGCTTTCGCACTCCTCGCAGCCGTCGCACACCGCTATGCCGACGGCCGTGCACCCGGCGCGGTCGGCACCGCTCTCAGCCCTGTGGGACGAATGGCATTGAGCTGCTACATATTGCAGAACATCCTGTGTTCGATAGTGTGCTACGGCTGGGGATTCGGCATGGCCGCTCGCTTCGACGGCGACACGATCGTGCCGGCCACCGTGGCGCTGTTCGTCGCCGTCTGCGCGACACTCATGATCGTCGCGCGCCTGTGGCTGGCCCGATTCGAGCGGGGTCCCGTCGAATGGCTGTGGAACGTGAGTTATCAGGCACTCGCGGGTCGACCGACCTCTCCGGCGACAGTATCCGGGCCGCCACCGGTCTCGTCGTCACGGTCCGGCTACTGAGGCACGGCGCATCCGGCCTCGGCGTCGGCCACCACGAGTGGCACCGGCGAGGCGCCCGGCCGGACGCCGCTCGCCCACTCCTTCCCGAGCACAACCGGCGATGTCGCAAGCGCGGCGTTCTCCGGCTCGCTGAATACTTCTCCCCGAGCGAGGAATCGGACACCCTCGGGCGTTTCGAGACTGAAGCCCGCTCCCCTTCCCGGAACCACATCGAGCACCAGACAGGTGTGCTTCCAGACCTCGAACTGCGACCCCGAGATCCACACGGGAACAGAGTGGGCCCAGGACGGCGGATCGGGAAGCGTGCGACCCACGTCGAGACGGAGGTCGAGCACGCCGAGGAGCACATCCCGATCACCCACCAGAAATTCGCCTGAGGGAAAGCACATCGGCGACGACCCGTCGCAACATCCTCCCGACTGGTGGATCATCAGCGATCCGTTGCGGTCGGCCAAGCGGCGCAGAAGATCCACGGCCGCGACCGTGGCCGTCACCCGGGCTGGGACTGACACGGCATACCTCTCTTTCGCAGAAACGGGCCGGCGCCCGCACCTCCCTGTACGAAAGGTGCAGGCGCCGAGAGTGACTCAGAAGAATCCCTGGGCCTTCGGAGCGTAGGAGACAAGCAGGTTCTTCGTCTGCTGGTAGTGGTCGAGCATCATGTGGTGATTTTCGCGGCCGATACCTGACTGCTTGTAACCGCCGAAAGCCGCGTGGGCGGGGTACTGGTGGTAGGTGTTGGTCCATACCCGGCCGGCCTGGATCGCGCGTCCGGCGCGATATGCGACTCCGCCGTCGCGCGACCACACACCGGCGCCGAGACCGTACAGCGTGTCGTTGGCGGTGGCGATCGCATCGTCGAAGTCCCGGAACGACGTCACCGACACGACGGGACCGAAGATCTCCTCCTGGAAAATCCGCATCTTGTTGTGGCCCTCGAAGATCGTCGGCTGCACGTAGTAGCCGCCGGACAGGTCACCGCCGAGGTCGGCGCGTTCACCGCCGGTGACGATCTTGGCGCCCTCGCCCTTACCGATCTCGATGTAGGACAAGATCTTCTCGAGCTGGTCGTTGGATGCCTGCGCGCCGATCATCGTGTCGGTGTCGAGCGGGTTGCCCTGCCGGACCGCTTTCGTGCGCACTGCCGCGAGCGACAGGAAATCGTCGAAGATGTCGTGCTGGATGAGTGAACGCGACGGGCAGGTGCACACCTCACCCTGGTTCAGCGCGAACATGGTGAAGCCCTCGAGCGCCTTGTCCTGATAGTCGTCGTCTGCGGACAACACGTCCGAGAAGAAGATGTTCGGGCTCTTACCACCGAGTTCGAGTGTGACGGGGATGAGGTTCTGCGACGCGTACTGCATGATGAGCCGGCCGGTCGTGGTCTCACCGGTGAACGCGATCTTGCGGATCCGCGGGCTCGACGCAAGCGGCTTGCCCGCCTCGGTACCGAATCCGTTGACGACGTTGACGACACCGTCGGGGAGCAGGTCCCCGATCAGCTCCACGAGGTACAGAATCGACGCGGGCGTCTGCTCGGCGGGCTTGAGCACCACGGCATTTCCGGCTGCGAGCGCCGGGGCAAGCTTCCACACCGCCATCAGGATCGGGAAGTTCCACGGGATGATCTGGCCCACGACGCCGAGAGGCTCCTGGAAGTGGTAGGCCACGGTATCGGCGTCTATCTCGGAGATCGAGCCTTCCTGCGCGCGGATCGCGCCCGCGAAGTACCGGAAGTGGTCGATCGCCAACGGGATGTCCGCGTTGAGAGTTTCCCGGATGGGCTTGCCGTTGTCCCACGTTTCGGCGACCGCGACGGCCTCGAGGTTCTCTTCGATCCGGTCGGCGATCCGGTTCAGAATCAGCGCCCGCTCCGCCGGTGACGTCTTGCCCCACGCCGGGGCGGCGGCGTGCGCGGCGTCGAGAGCGAGTTCGATGTCCTTGTCGGTCGAACGTGCGACCTCGGTGAACGGTTGTCCGGTCACGGGAGTGATGTCCTCGAAATACTCGCCCGAAACGGGAGCCACCCATCGACCGCCGATCCAGTTGTCGTAACGGGACCGGAAGGACATCAGGGCATCGGGCGAACCGGGGCGGGCGTACTCGGGCATCGTGTTCTCCTGCGCGTCGGGGTGATCACCCGTCGAGGGTGTGACCCCGGACACTACAAACGCCGGGGTTGCAACTAGGTTGCGAAGTTCCGGTCGAGCATCCGGATCTTCGCCTCGACCTGTGCGAACACGGTGGAGTCCGGGTCCAGGCATCCGAGATACGCACTCCACGCCGGCAGGTCTTCGCGGCCGTGAATCGATGCCGTCCAGCGGGCGAGCAGCGGCGCTGCACCCCGGCGCAGAAGCGCACCCCGGATTCCGGCATCCAACTCGTCGCCCACGTCGATCACTCCCGGCGCACCCGAGCCGGGAAGCACCCTGCCGGTGTAGAGGCGCACCGCGGTGTCGAGGTCCCCGCGATCCAGCGCAGCACGTACGTTCGCAACATCGGTGCGCAGCGCGCTCTGCACTCGATACGGCCGGGACGCGATCGTGTCCGGCCCGAGTACCCTACGCAGACGGGATATCTCGGCGCGCACCGTCACGGCATCGAGTTCGTTCTCGTCGAGCAGGACCGCAAGCCTCCGAGCGCCGACCCCTTCCGGATGCTCGCTGAGAATGAGCAGGATCTCGGCATGCCGTTGCGACAGCGCGAGCCGGTCGCGTCCGCGAACGAGCGTCGCACGTCCCGGGCCGAACGTCTCGAGTACGCCCGCGGCAGAAGATCGGGCACTCGCACCCTCGAGCATGGACAGGCGCAGTTCGGCTTCGGCAGCGGCAGCCGTCGCTCGCACGAGTTGTAAAACCTCCGGCGCCGCGACGCGCGGTCCGCCGGTGATGTCGAGTGCTCCGAGAATGCGGCCGCTGATGGGGTCGTGGACCGGGGCTGCCGAGCAACTCCACTCGTGCACGGCACGGTTGTAGTGCTCGGCACCGAAGATCTGCACGCAGCGATCGAGTGTGAGGGCCGTGCCGGGAGCGTTGGTCTCGACGTGCTCCTCACTCCAATCCGCGCCCTCGGCGAAGTTCATCGCCAGCGCCCGGTCGCGGGCGTCGTGGTCTCCCTCGATCCACAGCAGTCGTCCCCGCTCGTCGCTGATCGCGATCAGCAGTCCGCTGTCGGCGGCATCTTCCACGAGAAGCTTGCGGACGACCGGACGGATCATCGCCATCGGGTGTTCCGCGCGGTAGTCCTCGAGATCCTTGCCGGTCAGCAACAGGGGTTGCTCGATGACGTCGGGATCGATCGCCCTGCCGAGGCTACGGAGCCACGAGTCGCGCACTACGGGGCGTACCGCCGCGGGTGCCGCAAGCGCAGCAGACCGCTCTCTGCTCGACGCTGATCCCACCACAGCCGTATGGACTTCCGACAGTCGACGGGCGTGCGCTTCTGCGTCGTCCCCAGGATGCAGCGCCATCCACGAAATGGCTTTCGCTCCCGCACGGTCGATCATCTACCGCTGTCCTCCTCGCGTTCCGCCGGGGGCCACTGTAGTGCAGATCACAGCGGGTCGGTGTCATCGCACTCGGGGGCACCCTGGCGGACGCGTGCCGGATTCAGAGAGCGTCCGCGACACGCCTCGCCAGCATCACGACCGTGGCATGCGGGCCCCGGCTGGGCACCTGCGGGAACACGGAGGTGTCGGCGACGAAGAGACGCTCGGCGCCGTGCACCCGGCACCGGTCGTCGACGACCGCCGAATCGTCCGAACCCATCCTGCACGAGCCCGACAAATGCTGGGACGTACCGAGATGCGCCGCGAGCCACTCGTCGTCCACGTCCGCTGCGCCCGCCTGAACACTGTGCGGGTCCACGACCCCGTCCATCGCCGCGAGCAGGTGGACCGCCGATGCGACCCCGTGCCGGAGCGCTGCACGATCGCGAGGGTCGTCCAGGTATCCGTAGTCCAGGAGAGGCGCGGCGTACGGGTCGCGTGCGTCGAAGATCAGGCGCCCGCGACTGCGCGGCCGGGTGAGGACGACCCCCAGCACAGGTACGGCAGCGCCACTGCCCGGTACGGAGTCGGCGAACGGAGTCGTGTAGGGACGCAGTTCGAGTTCGCCTGTGTGCAGGACAGTTTCGAGTACAGCCGCACCGAGAGGCAGATCGCTGCGGTACCGGTACGGAACGGCAACTTCCGGATGGTCGGTAAATCCCGTACCGACCCCGGGAAGGTCGACGACGGGCGCGACGCCGAGCGTGGCGAGTTCGTCCGCGGGCCCGATGCCGGAGAGCAGGAGAAGGCGGGGACTTTCGACCGCACCGGCGCACAGCACGACACTTCCCGCCTCGATGAACGTGACGCCGTCACCGCCGTCCACCTCCACCCCTACCGCCTCGGCACCGGACATCACCACCCTGCGCGCCCGCGTACCGGAGCACACGGTCAGATTCGGGGAGGCGAGCGCGGGCATCAACGACGAGAGTGCCGGTCCCATGCGTACCCCGTTCGCGATGTTGAGGGGAACGCGTCCCACCCCGACCGGACCGGGCGCGTTGAGGTCCTCCACCGGAAGATGGCCCGCCGCCACAGCGGCATCGTGGAACGCGCGCGCCACGGGGTGCAGACGGGACCACGGGGTTCGCGACACCGGTACCGGTCCGGCGGCGCCGTGCCACTCGTCGCCGAAGTCCGAGTCATGCTCGATGAGCCGGAAGTACGGCAGCACGTGGTCGAACGACCATGACGGGGGCCAGGCGTCGAAATCTCCCGGGCGCCCGCGGACGAAGTAGCCGCCGTTGACCGCGCCGGAGCCTCCGAGCACCCGGCCCCGGGCGATCGTGCCGGGCCTCCCGGCCAGGAGCACCGGATATTGCGCAGTCCAACGACTTTCAGGCCCGACGGGAAGCCTCGAGGCGTCCAACAGTTCCGGTGGCGCGGTACCGGTGCTCGCGTAGCCGGGACCGCTCTCGAGCAGCACGACGGTGCGGCCCGGGCGTCCGGCGAGGGTGGCGGCAAGTGTGCATCCGGCGCTCCCACCCCCGACCACCACGATGTCGGCGCGCGCCGGAATCACGTCAGGACCGGATATCGGGCATCAGCGCCGCGGGATCGCGGGCGTCGACGACCCCTTTCCAGAGCCCGGCGCCGTAGGCGAGGTCGTCGAGGCGCTTGTAGAAGACGTACCGCACCGGGTCGAGCCCCCCGCCCTCGCGGTGCGAATACCAGTCCCACATGCCTTCTGCCACAGCGAAAGCCACCACCGCGCGCCGCACTTTCGACGACAGCACCGCCGCAACGAATGTGAGCGGCCAGTAGTGCCGGCAGACGGCGGAGGCGACCTGCCACATACCGCCCGCGAAGCTCTGACCGGTCAGCACCGCTGCGATGCGCGTCGGGCGGTCGAGTTCGGCGAACATGCGGCGCAACCGCACGAGCGTGACGAATTGGGTCAGTACCGCGACGACGACGCCGAACCGGGTCATCGTGGCGACGGCCGAGCACGCGAGAAGGGTCCAGACGGACATCGCCATCGGGGGCACGGTACCGGGGTGTCTCGCTTCCAGCGGCGCCGCCCCGGTTCCGTAGAAGACCTTGCGGGAGAACCATTCCGGGAAACTCACACGATGATCGTGGGCAACCCGCGCAACCGGTTCGTACCGGAGTCGCCATCCCTCGCTCCGGAGGCGGCGGCACACGTCGACATCCTCCGCGACGTGCATCGACTCGTCGAAACCCCCGCACCCGGCAAGTGCCTCGCGGCGGACCACCATGGCGGCGCTGGGGACGTAGGACACCGGGCTACCTGCCACAACGGGGGCTTCCCGGCGGCCGAGGTCCAACGACGAGCGGGCGTGCTCGTAGCGTGCCAGCGCTCCGTTGTCGGGATCGAGAGCCACGATGCGGGGCGCGACGAGCGCCACGGCCGGATCGCTGAAATGGCCGAGCGACGCCTCGAGCCACCCGATGCGCGGAACGACATCGGAGTCGAGGAATGCCACGAATTCTGTTTGTGCTTCCCGCAATCCGATGTTTCGTGCTGCGGAGGGTCCGCGCGATGCCTCGAATCGAACCACGCGGACCCGCGGGTTGTCCGGCCAGTCGATCGGCATGTCGGAGCCGTCGTCGACCACGATGACCTCGAGGCCGGGAAGCGCTTGCAGCAACCGCCGCACTCCCGCCGCATTGTTCCGGACGGGAACGACCACCGTGACGTCCGCGGTGGAGGGCAGTCGCGTGGGACGCGGATTACCGACACCGGAGTCGAGCAGGCGCCGGGCGACCACCGCGGTTCGGGAGTCGACGACCTCGAGGTGATCGCCGTCGATCATCGCCGCGGCGGCGGGCGCCAGTTTGAGCATCCGGGTGGGCGAGCCTCCGATGAGTACGCGCCCGCCGGCGAACCGCCGGACCCGCGGATCGATGCGCACCCCGAATCCGTCGGGTAGCCGTCCACCGGGAGTCTGCGCCAGTTCGGGTGTTGTCGCCTGACTCACCGAAGTCCCCCCTCCGTGCCCGGTTCCCACCGAGCGACCTGCGATGCTGCACGTTCCGTCAGGTGTGCGAACAAGCGGGCCCCCTGCGCTGCAGTTGCGGTGGTGGGATCGCCGAGAACCCCGTTCGCCGACACCGAAACCATACCGGCTTCACGCAGTTGTGGCATCAAAGTGGAGATCGGATCTGTGTTCCCGGCAACCGCGCTCGCCATATCCACCGCGTTCGGGAAAAGGTGCAACATCAGACTCGTTTCGGTCACCCCCGCGTGGGCGTCGGCGCCCGGCACCGCGCACGGGAGCCAGGCCACGTCGCGCCCCTCGTAGCGCAGCAGCGACACTGCTTCGGCCAGGGCATATGCGTTTCCGCCGTGCCCGTTGACGAACAGCACCCGGGAAGCCCAGCGGCAGATAGAGCGCCCGTACTCCACGAACACGGTGCGCAGCGCCTCTGCTCCGATGGACACCGTTCCCGGAAAGTCCTCGTGCTCGCCGCTCGCGCCGTACGCGAGCGGCGGAGCCACGAGGACGTCGGGAAGTGCCTCGGCAACGGCCGTGGCGATCCGGGTATCGGTATCGAGGGGCAGATGCGGGCCGTGTTGTTCGAGCGATCCCACCGGTACCGCGACGGTCCACCGCTCCGGTTCGACGTGGGTCCAATAGGCGCCGGCTAGATCCCGTATCACCGGTCCGATGCTAGTGCGTCGGACAGCCCGCACCGCGAGCGCGTGGTGTCACACCAGCAAGCGAGGTATTTCCCGATTCCAGTTCTCGGAGTAGACGCGCCGCTTGCCGTGGATCTCGTCGGACTCGTACGCATCCAACTGTGCTGTGATCACGAACTCGTCCGGTGTCGAAGTCAGCACCGTCCGGGTCCGCACCTCCGTCTGCCAGTCCCCTCGGCCGAGGTAGCGCACGGTCTGGGTCTCGCCGCGCGCCGACTCCACGTCGTTCCCCTGGAAGCTGAACCACTCGGTCGTTGCGCTCCGCATCGTGGTACCGGTGTCTTCGACGAAGAGTTCTCCCTGGTCGTCCTTGATCTCGAGTGTGGTCACGCCGGTTTCGAGATCGCGCGAGGTCCGCCAGTGGTGTTCGCCCGGCTCGACCCGTGTGACGGCGGAGGATTCCGCACCTTCGGGCTCACCGAACGCGGGCAGCGCCGAGTCCTCGGCGTCGCGTCGCGGACGCACGGGCAGGCTCAGACGGCTTTCGCCGGTGGTCACCGTGAGGGTCGCGAGTTCGGGCGCCGGCCACACCAGCGGAAAGTACGAGGTGGACAACGACAAGCGGATGCGATGGCCTGCCGGGAACTCCTGCGCCATCCCGTTGAGCTTGACGCGCACCCGATACTTGCGACCCGGCTCGAGCGGCTGCGGGTCCGCGCTGCCGTCACGATGCGTGAGGTTCAGCAGACCGTAGGTCACTCGCGTCGCCTGGCCGTCCGGAGCGACATCGCTGAGCCTGGCCGCGACCATCGCCACCGGCTTGTCGGCACTGATCTCGAGATCGAGCTTCGGCAGGCCGACCACGTCGAGCGGTTCGTCGAGGGCTTCGGTTTCGAAAACGAGTGCGCCGCCGTCCTCTTCCCGCTGATCGGAGGGCAGGTCGGGAGTGGCCGCGTACGAGGCCCACTTGCCACCCGCCATCCCCAGGCTCAGCGGTGAGCACACCGCCAGGTCCCGGCGCTCCACGGCGTCCGGATCGGCGTCCTGGTCCAGTCCGAAGCGCGTGAGCGAGTACTCGTGGCTCTCGATGCCCGGCGCGGGCCACGACGGCTCGGAGATCCATGTACCCGGCCGCTCGGGGTAGCGCGGGTGCGGCGGGACGCTGCCCTGCTTCCACATGCGGAGCATGGGTTCGTCCATGATGCCGTTGTCGATCCCCTTGAGCCAGTAGTCCCACCACCGGACGACCTCCTGCAGGAACCCGATCTCCGGACCGGGCACTCCCTGGTGCGGGTACTTGTGACCCCACGGTCCGATGAGTCCCTTACGAGGGACGTCGAGGTTCTCCATCAGCCGGAAGATCGCGTTGGTGTAACCGTCGGCCCAGCCGCCCACCGCGAACACGGGACATTGCACGTCCGCGTAGTTCTCGTTGACGGAGGCACGCTTCCAGTAGTCGTCCCGATGTTGATGCTCGAGCCACTTCTCGACCCACAGTCCGCTGCCCTGCAATCGTTCGTGCCACATCTCGCGCCACCGGTCGCCGACGATCGCCGGGTCCGGCGCCATGCTGTTGAAGGCGAACATCACGGTGGCTTCGGACAGGTTGTCCGACAGCAGGCATCCACCCATGTAGTGCATGTTGTCGACGTACAGATCGTCGGTGGCGGACGCGCTGATGATCGCTTTGAGTGCCGGTGGCCGCTTCGCGGCAACATGGAGGCTGTTGAAGCCTCCCCACGAGATACCCATCATGCCGACGTTGCCGTCGCACCAGGGTTGCTGCGCAGCCCACTCGATCACGGCGCACGCATCGTCCTGCTCGGTAGGGAGGTACTCGTCCTCGAGTACCCCGTCGGAGTTGCCGCTGCCGCGCAGGTCCACCCGGATACAGGCGTATCCGTGGCCGGCGATGTACGGGTGGTTGAGCTCGTCTCGCGCTCGGGTGGTATCCCGGTGCCGATACGGAATATATTCCAGCACAGCGGGAACCGGGTTGCTCTCGGCTCCGTCCGGAAGCCAGATGCGAGCCGACAGCCGACAGCCGTCGGGCATCGTGATGAAGGTGTTCTCGATGACGCGAACACTGTGGGGAAAGGATGTCACTGTCTGCACGAGTACCTTCCTGTCGATCGGTTGAACAAGTCGCAGGCAGGAAGGCCCTAGTCGGAGATTTCGTCGATCCCGAACGGCAGCAACTCGGTCGCACGATCGAAGTACTTCTCGAGCCCGCCCACGTCGTCGGCACCGATGTACAGGGTCGCGAGGACCGTCCGGTAGCCGTCCTGGTTGGGCAGTTCGGAGAGCCGGTCGCCTACCCGAACCTTGATGTCCACCACCGTATCCGGGATCTCCTCGCAGACTCGGGCGAGATCGTCGGCGCTGGGGACGCTGCGCACGATACCGTCGGAGTAGTAACCGACGTGGCACTGAGCCGCGTGGCGGAACTTGCCCTTGCGCGGTTCGATGCGCGGTTCCACGCCGAGCGCGATATCGATCGCCACCTCGTGGTTCGACGTTCCGTCGACCTTGACGAAAAGGTCACTGTGCGACTGCGAGATGCGGGTGTTGACCTCGATGAGCGACAGCTTTCCCGTCTTCTCGTCCCACATGAACTCCGTGTTGAAGCAACCGTTGTCGAAACCGACGTGACGCAGGTACCGCTCCGTCAGATCGATCATGCTTTGCTGCACATCCTCGGGGACCGACTGTGCCGGGTAGTCGAGCCTGTCGAAGCTGTGCCCTGCCGCATCCTTACGCATGTCGAAGAAGCCGTGAATGCGGTACTCGCCGTTGAACATCGTGCCTTCGGGCGCGACCTGGATACCCGTGATGATGTCTTCGGCGAGGCACATGTTGCCGCCGACTCCTTCGAGTTCGGGCGGCAGTTCCACCAGGGACAGCACTTCGTCGAACGCGTCCCCGACCCGGCCGATCTCGGCACGGATCTGCTCGAGTGCAGCGGCGAACTCCTCGGCGCTGTTGATCTCGAATCCGAGTTGCGACGAGTGGGACTTGATCGGCTTGACCCAGAACGGGAAGGAAAGGTCGATCGAATCGAGCGCGTTGTCGTCGAAAGGATCGAAAACCGCGAAGCCCGGGACACATTCGGGAATGCTCTTCCGCTGCTCGATTCGGCTCCACGCCTTGTGCTCGCACTGGAGAATACTGCGGAGTGTCGGCGCGGGCAGGCCCCGTTCGGCGGCGAGAATCGGAGCGAGCACGCTCGTCGGGAAATCCCAGTGCGCGACGATCCCGTCCACGCTGCCGTCGAACTCGTCGAGTTCGCGGCGTGCCCGATCGAGCAGGTCTCGGAACACATAGGTCTCGGGCTCGACCAGTGACTCGTAATCCAGAAGGCCGTGGAACCGGAGTTCGTCGGCGTTCGAAAGAGTGTCGAGCTTGTCACGCTGCTGATCGGTCAGGGCCGGGATGAATATGTTCTTGTGCATCACCAGTGGGTGCCCATGCAACGATTCGATAAACATCTCCCGCAAATGCCCAGCAATACCGCCGAGTGTGTTTATCCGGTTGTCCGCCGGGCGAGTCCCGTCGGAGGATCGTGGGCCCGAGGGACAGGCGGGAGGATCGGCGCCGGTCGCGCCACGGCCGGCACGTACTCTCGTCTGGTGCAGATCGAACCTCGTCCCTTGGACGACCCGGACGTGCAGGCCCTCATCGACGAGGTTCAGCTCGAGTACGTGCGTCGCTACGGCGGGCCCGACCACACCGAACTTCATCCGGAACAGTTCGCACCCCCACGCGGGCTGTTCCTGCTCGCACATTCCGGAACTGCGCCGCTGGGCATCGGGGGCTGGCGCGCGTACGACGCGGGGCATCCCGGTCTGCGCGACGGCGACGCGGAGATCAAGAGGATGTACGTGCGTGCGGATTCGCGGCGACGCGGAATCGCGCGGCGCCTGCTCGACGCGCTGGAGCGAACCGCAGCGGACGCGGGACGTCGCCGGATGGTGCTCGAAACCGGCACTGCGCAACCGGAAGCCATCGCGATGTACACCGCAGCCGGGTACGCCCCGATGCACGAGCGGTTCGGCGTCTGGGCCGACTCGGAGTCTTCGCTGTACTTCGCCAAGGGATTGCCTCGCATCCGGCTCGCGGCGGAGGCAGAACTACCGTTGCTCCAGGACATCGAACGGGCGGCGGGCGAACAGTTCGCCGAACTGGGCATGACCTTCGTCGCGGACGACGCCCCGCCGACGGTCGCGGAATTGCACCGTTATCTCGCCGCGGGCCGGAACTGGGTGGCGTTCGACGAAGGCGGTGCGCCGGTGGCGTACCTGATCGCCGAACCGGTCGACGACGCGCTCCACATCGAGCAGGTCTCGGTGCATCCCGGTCACGCTCGGCGCGGCGTCGGTCGCGACCTGCTCGCCCACGCCGCCGGGTGGGCTCGCGATCACGGGTACAACGCCGTGACGCTCACGACCTACCGCGACGTTCCCTGGAACGCGCCCTATTACGAACGCCTCGGCTTCCGCATTCTCGGCGACGGAGAACTCACCCCGGGGCTGCGCCGGATTCGCGCGCACGAAACGGAGCTGGGACTCGACTACCGTCCACGCGTTGCGATGCGACGCGAACTCGGTTCGTAGGCACCGCACACTCGGACGCGGTGTCACACCGCGATCGCTGCGGCATCCCCCTCGAGGATCGCGTTGTGCGCACGGCGCGGGGTCACCGCGTCGCCGACGCGGAACACAGGAATGCTGCTGTCGCACAGTTGTTTCCAGAGTTCGTCCACGGGTTCCTGATGGGCGACGACCACCACGGCGTCGGCCACGAAGGGCCGGGCCGTGCCGGTCCGGTGATCGACGAGCGACACGACCGTCGCGTCGTCGGCGTCCACGACTCCCGTGACCATCACGTCGGTGATCTGCATGATCCCCGCAGCATGGGCGCGACGCGTCCATCCGTCCATATCGAGGGTGAGGCCGAGATCCTGTCCGACGATCATGCCGCCGGTGCACACCGTCACGGTGCAGCCACGTCCGGCGAGAAGTTCGGCCACCGACGTCGCCTGATGAAAACCCAGATCGTCGACCACGAGCACCCTCCCCTCCGGATCGCCGCGACCCTCGAGCACGTCGCGGACGTCCACGACCTTCGCGGAGTCTCCGGCCCAGACCGGCCGCTGAGGCCGGGCACCTGTCGCCACGATCACGGCGTCGGGCCGGTAGGCGCGGACGAAGTCGGCATCGACCTCGAATCCGGTCCTGATCTCGACACCGGCCCGAGCGCATTCCGCCTCGAGGCTCGTCACCATCCCTGCCAGTTCGCCGCGGTGCGGTGCGGTCGCCGCGGCGCGAATCTGCCCACCCGTCCACGGCTCTCGCTCACACAGCGTCACGGAGTGCCCGCGACGAGCGGACGTAGCGGCAGCCTGTAGTCCGGCCGGTCCACCACCGACCACGAGCACCCGGCTGCCCGGCATCCGCGGCGCAGGCAGGGGCGTGGATTCGCGGCCCGCGCGCGGGTTCACCGTGCACCCGATCCACCGGCCCAGACCGACCCGCCCGATGCATTCCTGGTTGCAACCGATACACGGCCGCACCTCCGCGTCGCGTCCACCGAGAGTCTTCCCCGCGAAGTCGGGGTCGGCGATCTGTGCCCGCACCGCACCGACGAGGTCGCAGACCCCCTCTGCCAGCGCGGAGCGGACCTGGCCGGGTGTCGTGAACCGTCCGACGCCCACAACGGGTAGCGACACAACCGCGCGGAACGCAGCGGGCACGAACAAGGAGTATCCGTGCGGCGTGGACATCGGCGCTTCGACGAGATGGAGCGTTTCGGTGGCCACACCGACCGACGTGCTGAGGTAGTCGACGGCATCCGTCGCATCCAGCATGCGCGCGACCTGCACCGCATCGTCGATGCCGATCCCGCCGGCGGTGCCGTCGTGGCCGCTCAGACGCACCCCCACGATGTACTCGTGCCCCAGCACGGACCTGACCGCGGCCACGACCTCGAGGAGCAACCGGGCACGACCGGTCGGATCGCCACCGTAGCGGTCGGTGCGGCGGTTGGTCCCCGGTGCGAGGAAGGCGCGCAGGATCGACGCCTGCGAGCACTGGATCTCGACACCGTCGAATCCGCCGTCGGCACACCGCCGCGCGACCGCCGCGTAGCCGGCGATCAGTTCGGCGATCTCGTCGCCACCGATCGCCGCCGGCACTTCCCGGAACAACGCGTCGGGTTCCGGTCCCGGTGCCCACAACGGCCGGCCCGTGTACATCGAGCTTCCTTGTGCACCGTTGTGGTTGAGCTGAGCCAGGATTCGTGTGCCGTGCGCGTGCACCGCGTCGGTGAGGCGGCGGTACCCGGGTAGCACGGCGGGATCCCAGCCCCGTATCAGCTTCTCGTACGGCCGATCCGAGCGATGCACCGTGTGTTCCTCGGTGACGATCATCGCTGCCCCGCCGCGCGCCCGCGCCGTGTAATACGCGATGTGCTGGTCGGTGATCTCCCCGTCGACCGCGAAGTTCGTCAGGTGGGCCGGGAAAATGATCCGGTTGCGCAACGTGGCCGGACCGATCCTGAGGCTGTCCGCGGGATCGGGACCGGCCGTGTTGCGCGACACCGGCTAGACCTTGGAGTTGCCCTGGTCGAGCGCCATCTGGCTGCCCGTGATCGTCTTCGCACGATCGCTCGCGAGGAACAGCACCGCGTCGGACGTGTCGTCGGGATCGGCGATCGGCTTCTCGGTGAGGATGGGTGCGAAGTTGGGGAGCCAGGCCGGGAAGCGCTCGAACATCTTCAGCGACCCCTGATCGGTGCCCATCGGGGTCTTCACGCCGTACGGGTGGATCGAATTGACGCGGATGTTGAACTCGCCCAGTTCTTTCGCAGCAGCCTGGGTGATGCCGACGAGACCGAACTTGGCAGCGCCGTAATGTGCCTGTCCGGGCATCGCCTTCAGTCCGGCGACGGAACTGACGACGATGATCGAACCGCCGTTCCCGGCTTCGATCATGGCGGGCGCCGCCGCCTTCAACGTCTTGAACACGCCCGTGAGGTTGATGTCGACGAGTTCTTCGAACTGCTCGTCGGGCATTTCCCAGAATCGGTTCCAACTGCAGATGCCGGCGTTCGCGACAACGACATCGAGCCGTCCGAACTGCGCGACACCCTCGTCGACCGCAGCGCGCAGAGCGGCACTGTCGCGGACGTCGGCGATGCGAGCGACGATCTTGCCCCCGGCCTCCTCGACGAGTCGGACGGTCTCACGGAAATCGTCTTCGGTCGCCTGCTCGTAGGTGATGTACTCCGATACCGGCTTCGCGACGTCGATGCCGATGATCGACGCTCCTTCCCGGGCGAACCTCAGGGCGTGGTTACGCCCTTGGCCTCGCGCGATACCGGTGATGAAGACAACCTTGCCGTCGAACTCGCCCATGGAGATCCTTCCAGATCGGTCTATGCAACAGGTTACAGTTCCGAGGCGAGACGGTGCCCCTCCCGGATCGCGTCCCGCACCGTCCGAGGAGCGATGCAGTCACCGATCTCATCCAGCCCCGGACGGCGCGATCTGTCATCCGGTAGTCCCACTGAGCAGTCCACGAGTGCGGCCGCACGCACGGTGACCTCCGATTCGGTTACTCGATGGACGAGACGCACCCCCGACGAGTCGACCGCGCGCACCCCGACGCCGAGGTGCCGCCGCACGCCCGCACGCTGCAACCGGACGTTCGCCGCGACCAGATCGCCGGTGGGCGCCAGCCTCGATCCCGGTATGGGGTCCGGCGTGGCGTAGTGGACCGCGCGCCCCGGCGCGACGAGGTGCTCCGCGACAGCGACACCGAGCCGGCCGCCTGCGGGATCCCAGACGACGACATGATCGGGGACCGTGTCCGGGTGGTCGAGGGCATACGCGGCCGTGACGTAGCGGCCACCCCGGTGGACCGGGAATCCGGGTGGGCGGGGGCGGCTGCCGGTGGCCAGCACCACCGTGGTGCCGGCCCCCATCGCGGCGTCGAGGTCGTCCGAGGTGACGGTGACGCCGGTGCGGACGACGACACCGAGGTCCCGGCAGCGGTCCTCGAGCCACTGTGCAAGCAGTCCGAAGTCGGGAGCACCCGTGCCGCGTGCCGCGGTGTGCAGCATCCCTCCGACGCGATCGGTGCGCTCGGCGACGGTCACACGGTGGCCACGTCCCGCGAGACCGCGTGCCGCTTCCAGCCCGGCAGGCCCCCCGCCGACGACGAGCACGTCACGCGCCGCGGTCGCCGCAGGGGCGGCCGGACGATCTTCCTGACCCGCCTCCGGGTTGGCGATACATCCGACTTCCGGATTGCGGAAGTCGCGCACGAGGCACGCCTGGTTGCAGCGCACACACGGCCGCGGATCGCGGTGGTCGCGGATCGAGTCGACGAGGTCGGGGTCGGCGATCTGCGCACGGGTCATCTCCACCGCATCGCACACCCCCAGATCGAGAGCTTCCTGGGCGGACGAAGGATGGACGACGCTGCCCTGCAACACCACCGGCACGGTGCCCGCGACGGCCGCGCGGACCTGGTTGCACAGGTCTCGGTTGAAGTCCGCCGGCGTGTGCGCGTCGGGCCGGTACGTTTCCGGCGTGAACAAGCCCCCACGGACGACGGTGAGCAAGTCGAGCGACGGTGCGACTTCCCGCGCGTAGCCGGCGGCGACGTCCGGTGTGAGGCCGGCCCACGGGGCGTTCTCGTCGCAACTCAGGCGCAGCGCCACGACCCGGCCGGGTCCGAGTTCGGCGCGCACGGCGGCGATCACCTCCCGGAGGAGGCGTGTCCGGTCGGAGCCGTATCGGTCGGTGCGGTGGTTCGTCAGGGCGGACAGGAACTGCCGGAGCAGGGCGGTCGGTCCGGCATCGAGTTCGACGCCGTCGGCGTCGGCATCGACCGCGACGGCCGCCGCAGCACGGAATCCGGTGATCACGGATTCGATGTCGCCGGGAGTCATCTCTGCGGGGAGTTCACGGGTCGCGGGGTCGGGTACGCGCGACGGGGCCCACAGCGGCGCTCGGGTCCAGGCGCTGGAGCCCTGGAGTCCGCAGTGCCCGAGTCCGGCCAGGACGAGTGCGCCGTGCGGCCGGCACGCCGAGACGATATCCGCCCAGCCTTCCCCTGATTCGGCTGCGAGAGGGGCCCGTTCGTAGGGACGGTCGCCGGCGAGAACCGACGCCACTTCGGTGATCACGACGCCCGCACCGCCGCGGGCCCGACGCTCGTAGTACGCGCGGTGTCGCCTCGAGAATCTCCGTCCCGCAGCGAGATTGGTCTCGTGCGGACCGAAGATCACCCTCGACGGCGCAGTGCGGCCGGCGAGGGTGATCGGATCGGTGAGGGCAAAGCTCATACCGGTAGGAGCTACTCGACTCCCAGATCGCGACGGAATCCGGGCGGGACGACGACGTCACCGGGTGTGAGATCGTGGATCGAATCACGGCCGAGGCCCAAGAGGGCGGAACCTATTCCGCCGCCGAGGATGTCGAGGACGTTCTCGACACCCGCCTGGCCGTTGGCCGCGAGACCCCACAGGTAGGCGCGGCCGATCATGACGGCGTCGGCGCCGAGCGCAACGGCCTTGACGACGTCGCTGCCGCGCCGGATGCCACCGTCGAGCAGCACCTCGATGTCGTTGCCGACCGCCTCCGCGATAGCCGGGAGCGCGCGGATGGGGGCCGGGGTGCCGTCGAGGTTGTTGCCGCCGTGGTTCGACACCGAGATCGCCGTGACGCCGGCGTCGACGGCGCGCTTGGCGTCGTCGACGCGCATGACGCCCTTGAGCATGAACGGGGCGTCGCCCCACTGTTCACGCAGCCACGCCACGTCTTCCCAGGTGGGCAGCGGGGTGCTCATCCACTCGCCGTACGCGCCGAAGAACGTCGGCGTGTCCCCGCCGGGCGGGGTGAGATTCGGGGTGGTGAGGTCCGGGACGCCGCCGGTGCGGGCCCAGTCCAGAAGCCACTTGGGCCGGATGATGCCCTCGGGTGCGAACTTCACCATCGCGTCGAGGCTCATCCGCTCGGGGATAGCGGGACTCCCCCAGTCACGGCCGTTGGAGAAGGACCAGTCCAGGGTCATGATGAGACCCTTGGCACCGGCCGCGCGGGCGCGTTCCATGCGCTGGACGAGCACGTCGCGGCTGCCGACCCAGTACATCTGGAAGAAGGTCTTGTCGTTGGCCGCGGCCACATCCTCGATGGATTTACTCGCGAACGAGCTGAGACCCATCGCGATTCCCCGTGCGGCGGCCGCGCGGGCGACGGCTACCTCTCCGTCCGGGTGGACGGCCTGGACGCCGGTCGGCGAGATGAGGACGGGCATGGCCACGTCCTGTCCCATGACCCTGGTGCCCATGTCGCGCTTCTCCGACAGTCCTGCGACGTGCGGGGCGAAACCGAGTTCGCGGAACGCCGCGAGATTGTCGTCGACGGTGATGCCGGCTTCGGACCCGGCGACGAGCGCTCCGTACACCGACTTCGGCAGCCGCTTGCGTGCACGCTCCTGCGCCACGGCGACCGTTTCGAACCAGTCGCTCTGCTTCCAGGGATTCTTCAGCCACGAGAACTTGGCCATCGTGAACTTCTCTCCTCGAGATCTACAGGCCTGCGAGAGGGTTCTCGTCGCAGAATTTGGCGGGCGGCTTGGCGAGCAGCGTGAGTGGCACCGGTGCTGCCGGGGTACGACGCTCGGCCCGCTTGCCGGTACGCGAGTGGTCCACGCTCGACTGCGGCACCGTCCGTTCGGCCTCGAGGGCCGACTGACCGTATCCCTGAACACATTCCGGGTCGGGACCGTCCATCGGAAGGCCGGTGAAGAACTTCGCCGCCATGCAGCCGCCGCGGCACGAGTCGTAGAAGTTGCACGAGGCGCACGCGCCGGCGGACTGCGGTTCGCGCAGTTCCCGGAACAGGTCGGAGTTCTTCCACACCTCGGCGAAACCGCCGTCGGTGAGGATGTTCCCGGCGTGGAAGTTCTCGTGGATCGCGAACGGGCACGCGTACACGTCACCGACCGGGTCGATCAGGCACACGACGCGCCCGGCGCCACAGAGATTCAGACCGGGCAGGGCACCGGCCCCGCTGTCGCCGCCGAAGGCGGACAGGTGGAAGAACGAGTCGCCGGTGAGTACGCCTTCGCCGTGTGCGACGAGCCAGTCGTAGAGCTGACGCTGCTGGTCGTGCGTGGGGTGCAGGTCGTCCCAGACATCGACGGCGCGGCCCGACGGACGCAGGCGGGTGATGCGGAGGGTCGCGTCGTAACGGTCTGCGAGGGCCTTGAATTCGTCGAGCTGGTCGACGTTGTGGCGGGTGACCACGACGGAGATCTTCGCGTCGCGGAAGCCTGCCTCGGACAGATTCTCGAGAGCGCGGACGGCCATGGCGAAGGAACCGGGGCCGCGTACGGCGTCGTTGACCTCGGCCGTGGCGCCGTCGAGGGAGATCTGCACGTCCACGTAGTCGGACGCTGCCAACCGCGCCGCGACCTTCTTGTCGATGCGCACGCCGTTGGTCGAGAACTTCACACCCACCTGATGGTCGGTGGCGTAGTCGACGAGTTCCCAGAAATCCGAGCGCACGGTCGGCTCGCCGCCACCGATGTTGACGTAGAACACCTGCATGCGTTGCAGTTCGTCGATGATGGCCTTGCACTGTTCCGTGGACAGCTCACGGGGGTCGCGCTTGCCCGACGAGGACAGGCAGTGCACACACGAGAGGTTGCAGGCGTAGGTCAGTTCCCACGTCAGGCAGATCGGCGCGTCGAGGCCCTTCTCGAACTGGTCGACGAGACGACCGACTTTCGGAGGCGCGGTGGTGACGGGAGGTTCGAGCAGAGACGTCATAGCGGGTCCTTGCTGGGTCGGGGCGTCAGGCGGGGACGATCATGTGCGAGTCGGCCAGGGTCCCGAGGGCACGCACATAGGGCCGCTCGGCGCTCTCGTCGATTCCATGGGCGCGCAAGGCCTCCCGCACCGACGCGTGGTCGTCGAGGGACCTGACGACGTCGACGATGACGGTGTTCTTCAGGAACGACAATTTGCGAGTGCCGAAGTGGTAGAGCAACGCCCCGAAAGGTTCGGGGCGAAGCGCTACCTGCGGGTGGAGCCTCCACGTGGCGCCCGGATCGAACTGTGTGGTGGCCACGGCGGTGGCTCCGGGAGCGGACATGATCAGTAGACGCCGCACATGCCGTCGATCGAGACCTCTTCCACGAGGGACTCCTCGATCAACTCGGACTCGATTACCGCGTTGTCACGATCGGACATGATTCCTCCTCGAGTTTCACTCCACATGTGGAGTCCAGGTCACAACAGGGCTAGCGTTGTGACTCGGTTCACCACTGTAATGGCATCGAGTGCAGAATGTCATCCATGAATCGAGGGAAATATGCCTGACCGCCGAGAGCCGTCCACCCGGACCGGCCGGCGCCCCTCCACCACCAGAGAATCGCTCGCCGCGGTCGGCATCGAACTCTTCCGCACCCGCGGCTTCGACGAGACCAGCGTCGACGACATCGCCGAGGCGGCAGGCATCGCGCGGCGCACCTTCTTCCGGTACTTCCCCTCGAAGAATGCGGTCGCGTGGGGTGACTTCGACAGCCAGCTCGAACAGATGCGGCGACGGCTCGCAGAGGTACCACCCGGCGAGTCGCTCGCGGCCGCGCTCACCTCCGCCCTGCTCGACTTCAACACCTTTCCCGCATCCGAGAACGAGCGGCACCGCGCCCGGATGGAACTGATCCTGCGCACTCCCGCCCTCCAGGGGTACTCGTCCGTGATGTACCAGGGGTGGCGAGCGGCGATCGCCGAGTTCGTCGCGCGCCACACCGGTGCCCGCCCCGACGACCACATTCCGAGGACCGTCGCGTACCTCGTGCTCGGGGTCGCCGTCGCGTCGTACGAGCAGTGGCTCACCGACGCGGACTCGGACCTGCACGACCTGCTGGGAGCAGGAATGCTCACACTCGCCGAAGGACTCGGCCCGAGCAATCGCACACTCGAAAGAGGTTGACAGACAATGGCTGTGCTGGATTCCCTCGCACCGTGCCCACCGGGCCGCTGGACCCACGACCACGTCACCGTCGAGCGGGTGCCGTCCGGTCCGCTCCGGTTGCACCGCACCACCGACGGTTTGCGCGTCACGCATTCGCTCACCCCCGACCTGCTCAGTGAACGGCTGGTCGCCGACGTGACCGCATCCGTGCAGGACGCCGAGTTCGGGCAGGACGAGTTCGAGTTGACGATGGTCGGACTCGTCCGCTCGACGGTCCCCGGAGCTCTCGAGTCGTGGGTCACCTATTACCGCAACTCGTTGAACGAACTGCTCGACGGCACAGCAGAGTTCGCTCCGATCCACGACAAGGCCGCCACGTTGGCACGAGGCCGCGTACTCGACCTCGGGTCGTGCTTCGGGTTCCTGCCGTTGCGGCTCGCAGGAGCAGGCTTCGACGTGGTCGCCACCGACATCCTCCCCGGCACGATGCGACTGCTCGACGCGGTCGCACCCCGTTTGGGCCTGGCTGTGGACACCCTCGTCTGCAACGCGGCCGGAGTGCCCGTTCCCGACGACAGCGCGGACACCGTCACGGCGATCCACCTGCTCGAGCACGTCGACCACGAGACGGGAGCCGCCGTTCTCGCCGAAGCGCTGCGCATCGCGCGTGCACGCGTGGTGGTCGCGGTGCCGTTCGAGGACGAGGCAACCGCGTGTCACGGGCACATCCGGACATTCGATCTCGCGTCGCTCGACGCGCTCGGACGCACGACAGGTTTTCGGTACGAGGTGTTCGAACACCACGGCGGGTGGCTGATCGTCGATCTCGTGTGACTGTCGATCTCGTGTGACTGTCGATCTCGTGTGACTGTCGATCTCGTGTGACTTACGAGCGCTCCGCGACGAGAAACGTCGTCATCGCCTGTGCGATCGTCTCGGGCCGGTCGAGCATCGACAGCACATAGGCGTCGTCGACCTCCACGAGTGTCCCGTTCGGCAGCAGATTTGCGAGCCGTCGCCCGTGGCTGCGCGGCATGACCTTGCCGGCCGACGACCACAGCACCAGCGCCGGACCGGTGAAATGCTGCAGCGCTTCGGTATCGGCGACGAGTTCGCTTGCGGTGAAGCGGGTCGCGACGTACTTGCGCAGATCACGGCGTATGTCCTTGCTGCGGAATCCGGGTTCGGTCCAGGTACGGACGAGGTCGTCGGGCAGGGGCGTGCGGGCCATCCAGCCGAGCAACGGCGGCGTGTTGCGCAGCCACGAAACCCGGAGTTGCCGCAGCGCGAGTGCCAGGCCACCCGGGATACGCGCGGCGAGGACCGCCATCTTGCCCGGCAGGCCCGGCGGGAAGTTGTCGAAGGCCTCGCACGGCAGCAGGATCAGACGGCCGAGGCGGTCGTCCAGTCCGTACGCGGTGAGGAACAGAGCCCCGCCCCAATCACTGTGCACCAGCGTGACGTCGTTCAGGTCGAGCGCGTCGAGAAAGTCCGCCACGATCCGGTTCAGACCGCGCAAGCTCAGATCCGCGTCGGGACGCATCGGTTCGGGGTGCGCACCGAGCGGTAGATCCGGTCGCACATAACGGAACCCGGCGGGTAACCGGTCGATCACCTCGTCCCACACCGTGTGGTTCATGAGCAGGCCGTGCAAGAAGACCACGGCCGGTCCGTCACCGTGTTCGACGTAGTGAATCGGCCCTGCAGCGAGATCGACGGTGGGCATGGACGCACCTTTCGGTGGGTGAACACTCCGGAGCGTTGGCTCCAGCGTGGCGGCGAGGACCGAAGGGTGTCAACCGTGGCGCGGGTCCGGGTGGCGCCCGACGGCCGGTTTCGCGCCGGTCTGCCGTACTCGGCGTACCGCCTCGACGTATTCCGTCACTGCCGGCCACGTCCGCGCTGCACCAGCCAGGTCGCGAGCGCTACGAAGATCACCGCCCACACCGACAGGTTCAGGATCGGAACCCACAGCGGCTCGGACGGCAGCGGGTTTCCGCTGCGGTCGATCAGCACACCTTCGGTCACGGGGTAGCGCGCCAGCGACACATAGCCGTAGAGCGGAGTGAACTTGGCGATGGTGAGCAGCGTGCCCGACAGCGGAATGAAGATGTTGCCGAGGAACGCGAGGATTACCAGGCTGCCGCCGGCAGCGCCGACGGCGGCTTCCGATCGGAAAGCCAGACCGAAGACCAAACCGTAGACGGAAAACACTGCGGCACCCACGAGCACGGCCACCGCGCTGAGGATCCACGCACTCGAGTCGCCGGACGCACCGGTGAAGACTCCGAGGACGAAGATCAGCCCGATCGGAATGGCCGCGACCACGAGGGCCACCGTTGCTTTCATCGCCACATACGAGGCGTCGGTGAGCGGGGTCAGCCCCAACTGTCTGCCCCAGCCCTGCATCCGCTCGACCGCTGCCGTGCCGCCCACGCCGGTGGTAGCGGTCACCGCGCCGTACGCAGCCATCGAAATCATGATGTACATCGCCACGTTGCCGTTGCCGGCCGACTCGGTCGCGAACGACTGGGACGCACCGAAGATCAGGTAGAAGAACGCGGGCAGCACCGCGATGAAGAAGACATTGACGTAGTCGCGGAAGGTCCTCCGCAATTCCAGCCCGACGAAAGTGGTGTTCATGCCGTTGCTTTCTGTGTCAGCGCGAGGAAGGCGGTTTCGAGCGAACCACTGACGATGTCGAGGTCGCGGGCATCGAAGCGTACGAGGAGAATACGGGCCACCGAATCGGAATCCGTTGTCCGGACCTCGATTCTCGGTCCGACCCAGGAGATGTCGGCGACACCCGGGGTCGACGCGAGGACCGCCTGCGCGTCGTCTCGGGACTCCGGTGGTAGTTCTGCGGAGACCAGCCTTCCGGTGGCCCGAGCCCGTATCTCGGCAGTGGGCCCGTCGGCCACGACCCGCCCTCCGGCCATCATGACGATCCGACCGGCGAAGGCGTCCGCTTCTTCGAGATAGTGGGTTGCGAACACGATCGTGCGGCCCCGGTCGGCCTCGGCATGCATGGTGGCCCAGAACTCGCGGCGGGCGGCCACATCCATTCCCGCGGTCGGTTCGTCGAGAACGAGCAGGTCGGGGTCCGGGAGCAGCGCGAGTGCGAAACGAAGCCGCTGTTGTTCTCCGCCCGAGCACTTCGACACCATCCGGCGGGAGAGTGCCGAGAGCCCGGCGCTGTCGAGAACGTCGTCGATGTCGCGGTGGGTGTCGAAAGTCGAAGCGATGATGCGCACGGTTTCACGCACCGTGAGATCGCGTAGCAGTCCGCCGGTCTGCAGGACGGCGGAGACCCGGCCTTCGCGGACGGCCTGCCGCGGAGGTGCACCGAACACGGCAACCGATCCCGAGGTCGGAGTCGTCAGCCCGAGAACCATGTCGAGCGTCGTCGTCTTCCCTGCGCCGTTGGGTCCGAGCAGAGCCATGACCTCACCGCGCCGGACGGTGAGGTCGAGGCCCGACACCGCATGCGCCTCCTCCCCTCCCCGCGCACGGAAGGTCTTGACGACGTCGCGCAGTTCGAGTGCCGGGGCACCTGTGTGTTCCATGGTCGAAGTGTGCACGCAACCGGGCCCGAGCGACATACCCGCTCTCACGAGTCCGAGACGACGGATGTCATGTTCTCGGGGCTCGCTCCTGGTGGACGAGCGCAGTCACGGTGCCGGATCGCCCATCACCGCCCCCTCGCGCCGAGGATCGGCTCCTCCGATCCAACCCGTCTCTTCGCGCTGCAGCGCGCTCAACCCGCTCGACTGCGGCGCGACGGAGACCTCGTGCCCCTTGTCCCGAAGCTGTTGCACGAGCGGGTCCTTCGCGCCGTCGTCGGACGCGTCGACGGCGGGATGTTCACCCCCGACGCCGGTGGCCGGGGTGTTTGCCGCGCCGAACGACACGGCCGAGATCGCTTGCTGCGGGTCGAGCCCCCAGTCCAGCATCCCGACCAGCGTTTTGACGACGAACTGGATGATCACCGATCCACCGGGCGACCCCACAACCATCTGCAGGTCGCCTCGTCGGCCGTCGGATGTCCTGTCGAACACCAGCGTCGGCGCCATCGAACTGCGCGGACGCTTTCCCGGCTCGACCCGATTGGCGGCCGGCAACCCGTCCTTGCCCGTGGGTTCCGCCGAGAAGTCGGTGAGCTGGTTGTTGAGGAGAAAGCCGTCGACCATGTGGAACGACCCGAACGCCGATTCGATGGTCGTCGTCATGGCGGCCACGTTGCCGTAACTGTCGGCGACCGAGATGTGGCTGGTGCCGTGCTCGGGACTCTGCGGCGGCACCCCGAGCGGTACCGGTCCGAAATCGCCCGGCTGCGCGGTGCCCATGCTCTTGCCCGGGTCGATCAGTGCCGCCCGCTGAGAGAGGTACTCGGGGTCGACCAAGGTGTCGAGCGATCCCCCGGGCAGCGGAACGAAGTCCGAATCCGCGACGTACTTGTCGCGGTCGGCGTACGCGAGACGCTCGGCCTCGGAAATCAGGTGCACCGCTTCGGCATTCGGCACTCCCCCGTTCGCGTCGACCTCGGACGGTCCCAGTGCGGCGAGGTCGAAGTTCTCCAGGATGCCCAGAGTGGCCGCGACGGCGGTGCCGCCGGACGACGGGTTCGGCATCCCGCAAATCTCGTGGTCACGGTAGGGCGTGCACAGCGGCGTGCGCTCCTTCGCCTCGTACGAGGCGAGGTCGTCGAGCGTGAGCATTCCCGGTGTTCGCCCACCGGATGTACTTCCGGTCGCCTCGACGATCGACTGTGCGATGCCACCGGTATAGAACGCGTCGGCGCCGTCGGTGGCAATTGCGCCGAGGGTCTTCGCCATTGCCGGATTGGTCAGCGTCGAGCCTACGGCCTTGGGGCTGCCGTCCGGCTCGAGGAAGTACGCGCGAGCCTCGTCGTCGACCGCGAGTTGCTGGGCGGAATCGGCAATGGATTGCGCCATCCGGTCGCTGACGGTCACGCCTCTGTCGGCCAGATCGATGGCGGGAGCGAACAGACTCCGCCACTCCCGGTCTCCGTACTCGGCATGCACCGACTCGAGCATGCGCAGGACACCGGGTACGCCGATCGACCGTCCGCTCGCGCGAGCGTCGGGTTTGGGCTCGGTGCGGTCGGTGTCGCTGATCCAGCGAAGATAGTTCTCGTCGGCCGCACTCGGGGCGGTTTCCCTCCCGTCGAACGCCTGCACCGCACCGGATTCGGCGTCGTAGTACATCAGGAACGCTCCGCCGCCGATACCGGACGACTGCGGTTCGACGAGTCCGAGCACCATCTGTGCCGCGACGAGCGCATCGGCCGCCGTCCCGCCGTCGCGGAGGACCTCGCACGCCACCTCGGTGGAGACCGGGTTGGCGGTGGAGACCGCGAACGATTCGGTACTCACAGCGGTCATGTCGCTGCGGTAGCCGGTGGCGATTTCCGGGTTGGTGGAAATGTCGCCACCCCCGGTCTCCGGCGGCGCTCCACCGGTCAACGGCGTGCCGTTGGGCGTCGCTCCACACACCGCCCCGGGCGCGGCGGTGTTCTCCGAATCACCGTCCGTGCTCGACGCACATCCGCCCACGAGTACGAGTGCCGCCGTCGCAGCCACAGCGGCACGTATTCCCGACCGATTTCTCCCCACCGAGATCATCTTGACGACGGTAGCCGGGGGTCGCGGGATTCACCGGGCAAACGCGACATCCATCTTGTCGGCACCGGGAGTCTGCCCGGAAGGGTCTTGACAGGGCTGTTCCCTGCGGAGGATGGTGTATTCAACCGAAAGGTTGAATAAGGATGGTGGCAGGTGAACGTTGCCGACGCGGACGACGAACTACTCGACCGGGCATTCATGGCCCTTTCCGATCCGATCCGCCGACGCATCGTCGCCCGGCTCAGCCGGGGTCCCGCCACTGTCAACGAACTCGCGGAACCCTTCGCGATCACCACCCAGGCGATCTCGAAGCACATTCAGGTACTCGAGCAAGCCGGGCTCGTCACGCGCACCCGCGATGCCCAGCGCCGCCCCGTTCACCTGAATCCCGCACAGTTGGAGGCGCTGACTTCCTGGATCGACCGGTATCGGTTGACCAAGGAACAGCAGTTCCGCAGCCTCGACTCTGTGCTGGCCGGGGACACGGCCGACACCACAGACCCCCCACCGGGGTGATCCCGCTCCCTGCGAGAGGCATCGACATGAGCAACCCACTGCACGTCAACGTCCCGGACGGCGTTCCGTTCATCGATTACGAGCGCGAGTTCGACTATCCCGTCTCCGAAATCTTCCGAGCACATCAGGATCCGGCTCTCGTCGCTCAGTGGCTGGGGCCGCGCGGGGTGTCCATTGACCTGGACCACTACGACTTCCGTAGCGGTGGTTCGTACCGGTACACGCACAGCGACGACAGCGGTTCGTACACCTTCTCCGGCGTGTTCCACACCGTGCGGGAGAACGAATTCGCCATCCAGACCTTCGAATTCGATCAATTCCGCGATGTCGTGAGCATCGAGTTCATGACCTTCGAGGACCTCGGCGACGGCCGCAGCAAGCTCAGCGGCCACGCTGTGTATCCCAGCCTCGAGGCACGCGACGGTATGGCCTCCTCGGGATGGGAGGAAGGCATGGTCGACTGTTACGAACGGATCGAGGAGCTTCTCTCGAAGGCCACCGCCTGATCCTCACCCGGAAGCGGCCGCACTCGACACGGGCGCGGCCGCATCGGGCGGCGCGGGTGGGTCCGGTGGCGCCGGTGCGAAGTTTCCACTGTGCGGGAGGGGTGACGGTGCGTCGACGAGCGCCCGGTACCGTTTCCGGGGTGGCGCCCCGCTGTTACCCTTGAACTAGAACGCGTTCTAGAATTCGAGGTTCGAGAACATCGGAGAACGGGAACATCCGGGGTAGCGCCACAGCTCACGCACGGTCTGCACGAGAGGACGACACACACCATGACGACTGTCGAGGTGCCGCACGGCTCACGATCGGTGATTCTCACCGTATCCGCCGTCGTCGAGGAAACCGCCGACGCGAAGTCGATCGTCTTCGACGTCCCGGACGAACTCCGTGACAAGTTCGCGTACAAGCCGGGCCAGTTCCTGACACTGCGTATTCCCAGCGAGCGCACGGGATCGGTGGCGCGCTGCTACTCGCTCGCAAGTTCGCCGCACACCGACGACGCCCCCAAGGTCACCGTCAAACGCACCTCCGACGGTTACGGCTCGAACTGGCTCTGCGACACCGTCGCGGCGGGCGACACCCTCGAGGTCCTGCCGCCGGCCGGGGTGTTCACCCCGAAGTCCTTCGATCACGACTTCGTGCTCTTCGGTGCCGGTAGCGGCATCACTCCGGTGATCGCGATCCTGAAGTCCGCGCTCACCCAGGGGTCCGGCAAGATCACTCTGATCTACGCCAACCGCGACGAGACGTCGGTCATCTTCGCCGACGAACTGCGGACCCTCGCAGCGAAGTATCCGACGCGACTGACCGTCATCCATTGGCTCGAATCCGTGCAGGGACTCCCGAGCGTCGACCAACTCGCGGCACTCGCTGCGCCGTACGCCGATCGCGAAGCGTTCATGTGCGGTCCAGGCCCCTTCATGGACACCGTGCACCAGGCGCTGCAGAGCATCGGGATGCCCCGGACCCAGGTCCACGCCGAGGTGTTCAATTCACTCTCCGGTGACCCGTTCGCCGACCAGGCGCCAGTCGAGGTCAGCGACGACGAGGCAGCGGACGCGGCGACCGTCGACGTCGAACTCGACGGGGAGGTCCATACGCTGACCTGGCCGCGCAAGCAGACCCTCGTCGACATCATGCTCGCGAAGGGCATCGACGTCCCCTACTCCTGCCAGGAGGGCGAGTGCGGATCGTGCGCGTGCACCGTCCTCGAAGGCAAGGTCGAGATGGAGAACTGCGACGTCCTCGACCCGGAGGACATCGAGGCGGGCTACATCCTGGGATGCCAGGCACGTCCGGTCACCGACCACCTCAAGATCGAGTTCTGAGCCGCACGACGAGGCGTGGCCGGCATCGCCGGGTGCCGCTCACGTCTCGTCAGCGCAACCCGCGGAGCCGGGCGCGTTCCTCCGCGTCGAGATGCTCGGTGGCGTAACTCAGCGCCGTCCGGCCCATCGCGGACGCGTGACGCTCGAGGAAGTCGAGCAGGGCGTCCCGGTCCACGCGTTTGCCGACCTCACGCAGCATCCAGCCTGCCGCCTTCTGGATCAGATCCCGGCGGTCGTCGAGGACACGCTCGGCCATCATGAGCGTCGGGCCGGCCTCTCCCCTCTTGACGAAGGCGAACGTGGCGAGCAGCCCGGCACGTCGCCGCCACAGGTCGGGGTCGTCGACCAGCGTCGTGAGCAACCCGGCATCGGCCGGATTCGCGTGGATCCATTCACCCACGATGTGATCGGACGAGGCGTCGACGAGATCCCAGTTGTTCACCCGTCCGCAGCGGAGAGCGTCGAGGTATACCTCGACCACCCGGCGACGTGAGACCGGGTCGCGCGTATACCTGTCCACGAGGATCAGCAGGCCGGCGAGACGGTGTTCGTGGACAGCGCTGTCCAGAAGAAGACGCGACTCCTCGATCGGCAGGTCGCGGAACTTCCGGACCACGGCACGGGTCTGCGGCACCCGCAGTCCCAGAAAGACGTCGCCCTCGCCGTACTCGCCGGGCCCGGTCTTGAAGAAGCGTCCCATCCCGGCGGCTGCGTCAGGATCGCCGAGGGCGTCGAGCGCCGCGCGAACGTCCTCCGCGGACAGGTCGTCGGTCACGTGGACGAGCCTACGTGCTCGCCGCCTGCACGGGTGTCCGGACAGACCGAGTTGTCCGAACCCGTTGCCGCTGAACCGGTCGGACGAAATGCGTCGTGGATATCGAACCCGAAAGGATCCCGCGGAAACAGCGTCCGCCCTTCAGCATTCCTGTTAACTTTGCGGCATTCGACAATGCGTTCCCCGAAGTGGGTGCTTCGCCTCCCTCCAGGCGTCCCCGGGGAAGCAGCTGCGCCCAGGACTGTCAGGGGTCACATTCGAGAGAAAGGAAGCGACGGTCTCCGACCCTCACACCTGCGGATCTGAGCAGATGAGCAGATGGGCAGATAGGAAGGGCTACCGGCTCGATCCGGTATGTTTGGCGAAGGGACACAAGTGTTTTCGAGATATCGCTTCCTGCTTTCGGTTGCCGTCGTCATGACCACCGCAGCGACGGCATGCGGGGCTTCCCCACCGGCCGGGAGCGGACCGACCTCCGCGAACAGCCTGATCCTCGGGGACGCTTATGAACTCGGCGCCTACAACCCGGTCGCGGGTCACGGCGAAGCGGGAGATTCCAAGATCTACGATGGCCTTCTGAGCCTCGCGGGCGGTGACGGGATCCCTACCTTCGAACCCGCCCTTGCGGCCCGGATGCCCACCGTCGGCGACAACGGTACGACTTGGACCGTGCACCTGCGCGACGGTGTCACCTTCACCGACGGAACGAACTTCGACGCAGCCGATGTTGCTGCCACATACCGCGAGATCCTCGACCCGGCATCCGCGTCGCCACTCGCCACATCCTTCGACATGATCCGATCGGTCGATATCGTCGAACCCCTGCAGGTGCGATTCGAATTGCACTACCCGTTCGCGGCGATGCCCACGAAGCTGCTCCTCGGTATCGCTCCGTCGGAACGGCTGACAGGTGGTCCCGCCACCGAGTCGACACTCAACACCGATCCGGTCGGCACGGGCCCGTACAGGTTGGTCTCCCTGCGACCGGACCAGGCAGTTTTCGAGGCCAACGACACGTACTGGGGCGGCGTGCCCGAAATTTCCCCGTTGACGGTGGTATACATCCCGGACGACAACGCCCGCGCACAGCGGATGGCCGCCGGGGAGATCGCGGGCACAAATCTGCCGCCGCGACTCGCGGCGACATTCGAGGGACGCGAGGGCACCACAGTCACGGCGAATACGTCGGCGGACTGGCGCGCGGTGAGTCTTCCCTCCGGTAATCCGGTCACGGGCGACCCCGCAATCCGCGCTGCACTCAACCGCGCGGTCGACCGCGAGGCCCTCGTCGAGCACGTCCTGGCAGGATACGGTCGTCCCGCATCGACACCATTGCCCGAGGTGTACGGCGACGCATATGAGCCCAACGCGACGTTCGACTTCGACCCGGCAGAAGCCGAACGGATCCTGGACGAAGGGGGCTGGCGCGAGACACCCTCGGGTGTTCGTGAAAAGGGCGGGCAACAAGCAACATTCACTGTCATGTATTTTCCCGAAGACACGTTGCGTCGAGATCTGGCTCAAGCTTTCGCCACCGAGGTCGATCGAATCGGCGTGCGGGTGGACGTTGCGGCGGTGGACCGCTCGAACGTGCCGGACCGGCTCTCCGAGAACGCGGTGCTGCTCGGAGGAGGCGATATGCCGTACGACCCGGATCCGCAGCTCTACAACACTTTGCACTCGACGTTCGCACGGGACGATGCCGGCTCTCCGTACGACAACGCCTCCGACTACAGCAATCCCCTCATCGACGATGCCCTCGACAGCGCGCGGCGTGCCACCGAGTCCGATGAGCGGACGGCACAGTATCGGACCGTGCAGAACGCATACGTCGACGATCCCGGGTACGTGATGCTCGTGTTCCTCGACCACACCTACGTCTCGGTCGAGAGCGAATTCACCGGAAGCGAACCGATTCTCGAGCCGCACAGTCACGGTGTCTCCTGGGGGCCCTGGTGGAATCTCGAAGAATGGACGGCCACGGGATGACCACCACTGCTACAGGGAAGCGGGACACGGCGTCCCAGCCACCGGATCGCGCAACGGCGACTGTGCCCCGCAGTCGACGACGGCGGGGAGTCGTCCGAATGATCTTCCGGCGAATACTGTTCGTCGCTCCCCTCACCCTCGCAACCTCGTTCGGTCTGTTTGCACTCGCGTCTCGATCACCGTTCGATCCCCTCGCCGGGATTCTCGGGGATCGCTACCTCACCATGTCGACCGCCGACAAAGAACAATTGGCGACCCAACTCCAGCTCGACACACCGTGGTGGCACCAGTGGACCATCTGGATCGGTCGTGCCTTCGGGGGCGATTTGGGGTATTCGCGGGCTTACGCCCAGCCGGTATCCGAGGTTGTCGGCCAGCGAGCCCCATGGACGCTGCTGCTGTCCGGCACCGCGCTCACCGCGGCAGTCCTCGTCGCGCTCCTCGCCGGAATCTGGACGGGTCTGCATCCCGGCGGCGTACTCGACCGCGGAGCCGCATTCGCCGCGAACCTGGTACAGGCCGTACCGCCATTCGTACTGTCTCTCGGGGCGGTTGCCGTATTCGCCGTCACCCTGAGGTGGCTTCCGGTGGCAGGGCTGACCTCCCCGGGCGAAGACCCCAGCCTCCCCCAGACTCTTCGCCACCTGATTCTTCCCGGTGCGGTCCTCACCGTTTCGGTATTACCGTGGCTCCTGCTGTCGCTGCGAGAGTCGGTCCGTGCCGCGGCAGGCTCCGACGCCGTGCTGGGTGCCCGCGCGCGTGGCCTACCGGAAACAGTCGTTGTACGCCGCCATATCCTGCCGGTCGCACTCGGACCTTTCACCACGGTCGTCGGCCTGCGACTGCCCGAGTTGCTCGTCGGCGCCGCGATCGTCGAAGAAGTGTTCTCCTGGCCCGGCCTGGCCGGGAGTGTGGTCACGGCAGCGCGGGAACTCGACTTCGCGCTGCTCGCAACACTGACCATCGGCACCACGTTGCTCGTGCTCGTCGGCTCGTTGCTCGCCGATGTGGCCCACGCGCTCATCGATCCTCGGGTGGTCGCCGATGACTCTTGACGCAACGCACTCCCACGGGTTCCGGCTGTTGCCGAGGATATTGGGGCAGGGACACTCCCGCCTCCTCGTGTGGTCCCTCGCCGGCCTCTCCGCAGTCGCCCTGTATGCCGTCGCCGTTCCCCTTTTCGCCGGTGGTGACCTGAGGCTGACGGATTTCGCGGCCGCCCATCGGCCCCCCTCGAGTTCTCATTGGTTCGGCACAGACCCGGCGGGACGTGACTTGTTCGTGCGCACCGCGGCCGGATTGCGGGTCTCGTTGCTGATCGCCGCAGTATGTGCGGTCGTGTCCACAGTGCTGGGGGTCGCGGTCGGAGTGGCGGCGGGAACTCTCGGAGGATGGACCGACCGGGTCGTGATGCGACTGGTGGACGGTATCAATGCGCTTCCGCACCTGTTGCTCGGCATCGCGATCGTTGCTCTCTATCCCGGCAACGTCCTAGCGATCGTCGCGTCGATCGCCTTGACGCACTGGACACAGGTCGCGCGCATAGCGCGCGCCGAGGTCAGGACCGCGCGCACGGGAACCTACATCGAAGCTGCCCGACTCGCGGGCGCCACCCGCACCCGGGTGACTGTTACCCATCTCGTTCCTGCGGCCGCCGGGCAGGCCCTCGTCGCAGTAGTACTGCTCCTGCCCCACGCGATATGGCACGAGTCGACACTGTCCTTTCTCGGTCTCGGTCTTCCTCCCGATCGGGCTTCACTCGGCACGTTGTTGCAGGACGCCCGCGCCGCCGTCCTCACCGGCTCCTGGTGGACCTTGGTGTTCCCTGCTGCGGCGCTCGTCATTACCACCCTGCTCGTCGCGGCGGTGGGTGCGACAGCACGTCGCCGCATCGTTCCCTCCGTACCGGAAAGGGCAGTCCGATGACGTCCACCGCCAAGGTCACGATGTCCGGCCTGACAGTGCGTATCCCGAGCGACTCCGGCGTCGTACATGCCGCCAGCGACGTCTGCCTCACTCTCGAGGAAGGCCGGATACTCGCGCTGGTCGGAGAATCTGGGTGTGGCAAATCCGTTGTAGGGTACGCACTTTGCGGTCTTCTTCCGTACGGCGCCAAGGCGACCGGGAACGTCGTCCTCCACCGCGCAGGCAGTCCCGATGTCGACCTCACGGCCGCGGCCCCATCCGCGTGGCGAAAGATCCGGGGCCGCTCCGTCGGCTGGATCCCGCAGTCTGCTGCGACCTATCTGACTCCGGTCCGCACTGTCGGTGCCCAACTCGGCGAAACCTGTCACCATCTCGGTGCCATGTACGGTCCTGATGCGCTGCTGGAGCAGGTCGGTCTCGAGCCGGAGGTAGCTCGTCTCTATCCACACGAGTTGTCCGGCGGCATGGCGCAACGCGCCGCGGTCGCCTTCGCGCTTGCGGGCGACCCCGAGGTCATCATCGCCGACGAGCCGACCTCGAACCTCGATCCCGCACTGACCGAACACACCCTGCGACTACTGCGCGGCGCGGCCGACGCGGGCGCCGCGGTCCTCCTGATCAGTCACGACCTCGCAACCCTGCCCGGCCATTCCGATGAGGTCGCGGTCATGTACGCGTCGCGCATCGTGGAGACCGGCCCGACCGAGTGCGTGTTCCGCGACCCGTGGCATCCGTACACACAGGACCTACTTGCTGCACTCCCCTCCGGCGGCCTGCACTCGATCCCGGGCACACCACCGACGTTGACCGATCTGCCCGACGACTGCGTGTACTACCGGCGCCGTCCTGCGGCCGGATTCTCCGGCGGACCTACACACATCACCCGGCACGGCGACCGCTCCGTACGGCGATTGATCGATGTCCGGCCATGAGCCTGCGCGCCCACCGCGTCACTGCGAGCCACGACCCGTTACATCCCGTACTCACCGATGTCTCCATCGACATCCCCACCGGTACGGTCGTGGGCCTCACAGGGGAATCCGGGAGCGGAAAAACCACCCTGGCTCGCGTACTCACAGGCCTGCATCCCGCAGGATCGGGACAGGTCACGATCGACGGCATCCCGGTGCACGCTGCCGAGTCGGGTGCCGTCGCGATGCTGTTCCAGGCACCTCGAGCAGCCGTGACCTATCGATGGACCCTGGCGCGGATCATCGCCGAACCGGTCCGGATCCGCCGAGGCATGCCCGAGCTGGTACGAAACGCCGCAACCCGCGTCGGGCTCACCGACGATCTGCTCGCGCGGCGACCGCACCAGGTCTCCGACGGGCAACTCCAGCGCGCGTGTCTGGCGCGTGCGCTCGTACAGCAGCCGCGTTATCTGATCTGTGACGAGATGACTGCCATGCTCGATCCCGTCACCACCGCGACACTGACCGAACTCATCAGCGAAGAAACCCGCCGTGGGCTCGGCGTCCTTGCCATCAGCCACCACCATGCGCTGCTCGATGCGTGGGCAGACCACACCATCGCGCTGCGTTCTCCTATGACGTAGTCGCGGCGGCGAGCAGTTCCCGTCCAGCCGCGAACGCCTCCGCTCCGGGCGGGAGCGCTCCGCGTGTGCCGCTGAGGTACACCTCGACGCGCCCGGTGGCTCCGGATCGGTCTCCGAATTCGCGGATACCCGGCTCGTCCGCATCGAGGTCGGCGATACGACGCAGCGTCTGCCTGGCGACCGCTTCGGCGCTGTCGAACAAGCGCACACCCTCCGGAAACCGGGCGAGGATCGAGTCCGCCACCAGCGGGTAGTGGGTGCAGCCGAGGACGATGCCCTCGACGTCGTCCGGAGTGCGCGCCGCGGCATCGGCGATCGCCCGGTCGGCGCCTTCCCGGTCACCCCGGTCGATGGCGTCGGCGAGTCCGTGACATGCGACGCCCACGACCTCGCTGCCGTTCCCGAACTTCTCGATGAGGTCGGCCTGGTAACGACTCGCGGTCGTCGCGGCCGTCGCCCAGATCGCCACCGACGTGCACACGGCCGCGGCAGGCTTGATCGCGGGCACGGTTCCGATCACGGGAACATCGTCACCGAGCGCGGCGCGCACGTCGTCCAGCGCGGTCACCGACGCCGTGTTGCACGGCAGCACCACCGCGTCGGCGCCGCGGTCGACGGCGCGCCGGGCGGTGGTCACCACCCGGTCGGACACCCAGTCGGCCGGTTTCGGCCCCCAGGGAGCGCACTCCGGGTCCATCGACAGCAGCAGGTCGAGATCCGGACGCATCCGGCGCAGCCACGCAGCAGTCGGCAGCAGACCGAATCCCGAGTCGATGAGCGCAACGATCACCCTACGAATCTAGCCCTTCCCGGTCGCGGCGGTGTTCAGGCATACGGCTTCGAGTGCTCACACGGCCGCGAGCAACTCCTCGATGGGCGCGCCGGCGGCGATCTTCATCCGGGTCTTCATCACCTGCGCGGGCAGCCCGCCACCGACGACACCGACGAGGCGGCCCTCACGCTCGTAGTACGCGAGGAACTTCCGTCCGTCGTCGCGCACCACGTGCACGGTGTCGTCGGCGCGAACCGCACCCAGGCCCTGGATCTTGATGTCGTACTGGTCGCTCCAGAAGTAGGGCACCTGGCCGGCGCCCCCGGACTCCCCCGTGACGATCTTCTTCGCGAGCACGGTGGCCTGCTCGCCCGCACTGGTCCAGTGCTCGACACGTTTGCGGGCACCACCGGGAACCTGCCACGACGCGACGTCGCCGACGGCCCAGACGTGCGGCGCGGACGCCTTGCCCGTGTCGTCGCACACGACCCCGTTGTCCAGTTCGATCCCCGAGCCCTCGAGCCACTCGGTGACAGGCACCGATCCGATACCCAGCACGACGAGATCCACGTCGATCTCGGTGCCGTCCCCGAGCACGGCAGAGGTGACGTGGCCGTCGCCGCGCAGTTCGGCGAGCCCGACTCCTGCACGCAGGTCGACTCCGGCGTCGGTATGCAGTCGTGCCACGAGGGAACCGACCTCGGTGCCGAGCACCGACGCGAGCGGCGTCGGCTGCGGCTCGAGCAGGACGACGTCGACGCCCAGTGCCCGCAGGCTGGCGGTGACCTCGCATCCGATGAATCCGGCGCCGACGACCAATGCCCGCACGCCGGGGACGATCGCGGCCCGCAAGGCGCGGCTGTCGTCCACCGACCGCAGGACGTGGACGCTGTCGAGATCGGGCAGGCCCGGGATGCGCCGTGCTCGCAGACCCGTGGCGACGACCAGCTCGTCGTAGGCGAGTTCGGTGCCGTCGGCGAGTGTCACGGTGCGGGCGTCGGTGTCGACCGAGCGTGCGGCGGCGCCGAGCCGCAGGTCGATGCGCTGCTCGTCGAAGAACTCGGCCGGGCGCAGCGTGGTGTCCTCCCGCTCGCCGCGGATGACATCCTTCGACAGCGGGGGCCGGTCGTAGGGCAGGTGGCCCTCGTCGTCGAGCAGAACGATCTCGCCCTCGTACCCCGCGCGTCGCAACTCCTCCGCGGTTCGCACACCCGCGAGTCCGGCTCCTGCTATTACGATCCGTTCGACTGCCACCTGGTACATCCTCCTCATCGCGGCGTGACCTCTGCCACCCGTGTGCGTGCACTCTTCATACCAAACGCACGTACAGGGCTGAACAGCGCGCCGATCCCGGCAACACCGAAATACCCCGCAGCACAACACGGTGGCGGTCCTGCCCGGCATATCACCCTCACCGGGCGGATAATGATGGACAACGCACGGCCCGCACGTTCCCCACGACCCACACGGCACGAGGAGCACTCATGACCAGCGACAGCGGCGCAGGAATCAGCCGCATCCAGTTCGGTACCGGTTCGTTCTCCGGTCCCCTCGACAGCCAGGGTCGGACGATCATCGCCGACGCGGTGGTCGCCAAGATCGCAGGCATCGCGACACGCGAGGTCAGCGGCGTGTTCGACGTCGGGGCAGGGACCGCCCGGGTGGTGGGCGCCTTGCGCGACCGCATCCCGGGAGCACGAATCAACCACGGGCAGGGCGTCGCGGTCGAGGTCGGCGAGAAACAGGCAGCGATCGACATCGGCATCGTCGCGGAATACGGCGTGGCGCTCCACGAGCTGGCGATCGCGATCCGGCACAACGTGATCACGGCCGTCGAACGCATGACCGGTCTCGAGGTCACGGAAGTCAACATCACCGTCTTCGACGTGGTGCTGTACGACGAGGCGGCAGCAGCCGACGAGCTCAAGCCTCGAGTGCAGTGACCTCGTCTCCCGGCGCGGACCCCCGTACGCATCCCGACCCCGAGGTCGCAGACCTCGTCGCCGAGATCGTCACGGGTGTCGCAGGCGTCGCCGGGCTCAACAGCGGCCCGTTCGGATCGGTCGCGACCTACCTGCCGGGACGCCGGATCCCCGGGATCCGGCTCGGACCCGAGGGGTGCGCCGTGCACATCACCGCGGAATACCCCGCCGATCTGTCGGCCCTCGCCGACACCGTGCGAGCGCTCGTCGAAGCGGTCGTCGGCCCTCCGGTGCATGTGACGATCGAAGACGTCCACCTCGAACAGAAACAGGTGTCCCCGTGAACCACACTCCCACCGGCAACACCGCGGTCGGCCTGATCGCCGGTCTCCTCCTCGCTCTTGCCGGGATCTTCGGGGGCGTCAGCGGACTGCTGTTCGCGGTCCTTCTCGGCGCGCTCGGTGCCGCAATCGGTGCACACCGGGACGGTCTGCTCGACCTCGGTGCGATTCTGCGGAGCCGCGGCCGTGGCTGATGGCGTCCCCACGGAGACCGGGCCACTGCCGGGCTCCACGCTCGACGACATCGACACGGTCGGGAACCGCGGCACCCTCGTCATCAAGGACCGCGCAGTCGAACGCATCGCCGCGTCGGCCGCACTCCAGGTTCCCGGCGTGGTCCGGCACACCGGCAACCTGAGTCTGCTCACGGGCCGGGAACTTCCTCGTGCCGATGTGACCACCGGCGGACGGGCGGTCGCGGTGAATCTCTTCATCGCCGCCGAATGGCCTTACGACGCAGCGGCACTGACGCGGAGGGTGCACGACGCCGTCGCGCGTCACCTGCACGACTACACGGGCCTGCACGTCACCGAACTGAACGTCCTCGTCGCCGCGACCCCCCAGGCACACGACGACGAACCGGCCGAGCAATCCGTGCCTGTCGAGTACCTCGAATCGGACATCGTCGCTCACACCGAGTCCCGCGCGCGGATACCGGTCGTGCAACCGCTGCCCCCGCTCGCGACCCCGGCGGCGGCGCCGGCCGCGGCGCTCATCGCGATCGGTGCGCTCGGACTCTCGTTCGTCGCCGCCCGCGAGCTTCTCATCGTGCGCGGCACCTACGCCGGAGCGCCGTGGCTCCGCAACGCGTTCGAGTGGTTCGGCAGGCTGCACTGGGAACCGTGGATCGGTCCGGTGGCCGCGGTGCTCGTGCTGCTCGGTGCCGCGCTGCTGTTCGCGGCGATCAAGCCACGGCGACGCACCCACCTGCCGCTCCGAGTCTCCGGTCCCGTCGACACGGTGTGGATGCGGCGTACCGACGTCGCCCGCATGTGCAGTGCCCGGGCGTCGGCGCTCCCCGGTGTACGCACCGCGCGGACTGTGGTCGATCGCCGGCGCGCGGTGGTACGGATAGTCGCCGACCCCGAAGTACCGGTCGCCGAACTCACCGCGACCGTGCGTGCCGAGGTCGAACCGAATCTCTCGCTGCTCGCCGATCCCCTTCCACTGATCGTGAAGATCACCCCCGCAGAGACGCGGGCGAACGCCGTGGGAGGAACGCGCCGATGAAACTCCGTACGGTGCTGGCCAACCGTTTCTTCGCGCTTGTGACGGGCTTCGCCCTGCTCGGAATCGGCGCCTTCGCGCTCGCCTGGCTGTGGGAAGTGCCCCTCGCGCGGGACCGGCTCTCGCAACTCGACCGGCCACGCGTCATCGACGTTCCCGATCAGGACTGGTGGACGCCCGCACTGTGGACCGTGTTCGCCGTGGGAGCCGCGATCGGCATCGTCCTGCTCGTGGTGAATCTGTCGCGCCGTCGCACCTCGACGGTGCAACTGTTCGACGAGGTGACGGACGCGACGCTCGGTGTGGAACTGGGCCCGGTCGCGGAGGGCGTGGCACGCGAACTCGCCGGGCTTCCGGGCGTGCGGTCGGCGCGCGGCCGCGCGGTGGTGGAACGTCACCTGCCCACGCTGTCGGTGGTCGTGCATGCCGAGCCGGGAATCGACGTCGCCGAGTTCACCGCGCACGCCGAGGACACCGCGGAACGCGCCGCGTGCGCACTCGGCGGTGCCAGGGTGGCGACGCAGGTGCTGCTGCATCTCGATCCGCCGCATTCCGAACACGACTGACGGCACCCGCCGGCCGCATCGCCCACCGGTCCTGAAACGCCGAACGGCGTCCACCCCGAAGGGTGGACGCCGTTGGCGTCAGTGAGAACTAGCTCACTTGATGATCTTCGTGACGCGACCGGCGCCGACGGTACGACCACCCTCGCGGATAGCGAAGCGAAGGCCCTCGTCCATGGCGATCGGCTGGATCAGCTTGACGGACATCTCGGTGTTGTCACCGGGCATGACCATCTCGGTGCCCTCGGGAAGGGTAACAACGCCCGTCACGTCCGTGGTACGGAAGTAGAACTGCGGACGGTAGTTGTTGAAGAACGGCGTGTGGCGGCCGCCCTCTTCCTTGTTGAGGATGTAAGCCTGGCCCTCGAACTCCGTGTGGGGAGTCGTGGTGCCGGGCTTGACGACGACCTGGCCACGCTCGACGTCCTCGCGCTTGATGCCGCGGACGAGGAGGCCGACGTTGTCGCCCGCCTGGCCCTGATCGAGCAGCTTGCGGAACATCTCGATACCGGTGACCGTGGTCTTGGTCGAGGTCTCCTTGATGCCGACGATCTCGACCTCTTCGTTGACGTTGACAACGCCACGCTCGATACGGCCGGTGACGACCGTGCCGCGGCCGGTGATCGTGAAGACGTCCTCGACGGGCATGAGGAACGGCTTGTCGGTCTCGCGGACCGGGTCCGGGATGGAGTCGTCGACGGCCTGCATGAGGTCGACGATCGACTGAACCCACTTCTCGTCACCCTCGAGTGCCTTGAGAGCAGAGATCGGGACGACGGGAGCGTTCTCGTCGAACTCCTGCGAAGCGAGGAGCTCGCGGACCTCCATCTCGACGAGCTCGAGGATTTCCTCGTCGTCGACCATGTCGGCCTTGTTCAGCGCGACGAGGATGTACGGCACGCCGACCTGGCGAGCGAGCAGCACGTGCTCACGCGTCTGGGGCATCGGGCCGTCGGTTGCAGCCACGACCAGGATTGCGCCGTCCATCTGGGCGGCACCCGTGATCATGTTCTTGATGTAGTCCGCGTGACCCGGGGCGTCGACGTGCGCGTAGTGACGCTTCTCGGTCTGGTACTCCACGTGGGAGATGTTGATCGTGATGCCACGAGCCTTCTCCTCGGGAGCCTTGTCGATCTGGTCGAACGCGAAGCTCTCGTTCAGGTCCGGGAATTTGTCTGCCAGCACCTTGGTGATGGCGGCCGTCGTGGTGGTCTTGCCATGGTCGACGTGACCGATGGTGCCGATGTTCACGTGCGGCTTGGTCCGCTCGAACTTCGCCTTAGCCACTGGAATGTCCTCCTGGACTGTTGTTGCTTGCAGTATGCAGCAGTGCGGTTTGTATTACTTGGTCGTGCAGGTGACCGAGGGGATAACCCGAAGGCTACTCGCCGGTCGCCTTGGCGATGATTTCCTTCGAGACGTTCGACGGAACCTCTGCGTAGGAATCGAACACCATGGAGAAGTTCGCGCGGCCCTGGGTCTTCGACCGAAGGTCACCGATGTAACCGAACATCTCCGAGAGCGGAACCAGCGCCTTCACGACACGGGCACCACTGCGTTCCTCCATGGCCTGAATCTGGCCACGGCGGGAGTTGAGGTCGCCGATCACTTCACCCATGTAATCCTCGGGGGTGGTGACCTCGACAGCCATGAGCGGTTCGAGGATGACCGGAGCAGCCTTGCGAGCCGCTTCCTTCAGGGCCTGCGAGCCGGCGATCTTGAACGCCATTTCGGACGAGTCGACGTCGTGGTACGCACCGTCGAGGAGCGTGACCTTGACGTTCACCAGCGGGTAGCCGGCGAGCACGCCGTACTGCATCGCGTCCTGCGCACCCGCGTCGACCGACGGGATGTACTCGCGGGGCACACGACCGCCGGAGACCTTGTTCTCGAACTCGTAGGTCGCGCCGTCTTCGCCGCGGAACGGCGCGAGGGCGATGATGACCTTCGCGAACTGGCCCGAGCCACCGGTCTGCTTCTTGTGCGTGAACTCGAGCTTCTCGACCGGCTTGGTGATCGTCTCGCGGTACGCGACCTGCGGCTTGCCGACGTTCGCCTCGACCTTGAACTCGCGACGCATGCGGTCGACGAGGATGTCGAGGTGGAGCTCGCCCATACCGCCGATGACGGTCTGGCCGGTCTCCTCGTCGAGCTCGACCGAGAAGGTCGGGTCCTCTTCGGCGAGCTTCTGGATCGCGGTGCCCAGCTTCTCCTGGTCGGACTTGGTCTTCGGCTCGATCGAGACCTGGATGACCGGGTCCGGGAACGTCATCGACTCGAGGACGATCGGGTTCGCCTGGTCGCACAGGGTGTCACCGGTCGTGGTGTCCTTCAGGCCGATCATCGCGTAGATGTGGCCGGCCACGGCCTCGTCGACCGGGTTCTCCTTGTTGGCGTGCATCTGGAAGAGCTTGCCGATGCGCTCCTTCTTGCCCTTGGTGGCGTTGAGCACCTGGGCACCCGGATCGATACGACCCGAGTAGACGCGCACGAAGGTGAGCTTGCCGAAGAACGGGTGCGCCGCGATCTTGAACGCGAGAGCCGAGAACGGCTCGTCCTTGCTCGGCTTACGAGTGAGGATGGTCTCCTCGTCGTTCAGCTTGTGACCCTCGACCTCGCCGATGTCCAGCGGAGTCGGCAGGTAGTCGATGACAGCGTCGAGCATGGGCTGGATGCCCTTGTTCTTGAACGCGGTGCCACAGATGACCGGGTACAGCTCGGAGGCCACGGTGAGCTTGCGGATGGCGCCCTTGATCTCGTCGACCGTGAGCTCTTCACCGCCGAAGTACTTCTCCATGAGCTCTTCGTCGGACTCGGCAACCGTCTCGAGAAGCTTCTCGCGGTATTCCGCAGCCAGCTCGACGAGATCGGCGGGGATCTCCTCGATCGTCGGCGGAGTGCCGATCTCGGTGACGCCACGCCAGGTCAGCGCACGCATCTCGACCAGGTCGACGACGCCGTCGAAGGCATCCTCGGCACCGATCGGGAGCTGCAGGACCAGCGGCTTCGCGCCGAGACGGTCGATGATGGTCTGCACGGTGAAGAAGAAGTCCGCGCCCATCTTGTCCATCTTGTTGACGAAGCAGATGCGCGGAACGTCGTACTTGGCAGCCTGGCGCCAGACCTGCTCGGACTGGGGCTCGACGCCTTCCTTGCCGTCGAAGACGGCAACGGCGCCGTCGAGGACGCGCAGGGACCGCTCGACCTCGACCGTGAAGTCGACGTGGCCGGGCGTATCGATGATGTTGATCTGGTTGTTGTTCCAGAAACAGGTGACGGCGGCGGAGGTGATGGTGATACCACGCTCCTTCTCCTGCTCCATCCAGTCGGTGGTCGAAGCACCGTCGTGGGTTTCACCGATCTTGTAGTTCACACCGGTGTAGAAGAGGATGCGCTCTGTCGTGGTGGTCTTGCCGGCATCGATGTGCGCCATGATGCCGATGTTGCGGACCTTGTTCAGGTCGGTCAGCACTTCCTGTGCCACAGGTAACCCCGCTCGTAGCTAGTGTCGGTCCTTTTGTGCGGACCCATGTTCTTGTGTTGTCAGCCGGCCTTTACGGGACCGACACAGTTGTGCGAGCAGCCGATCGGGAGGTCCGGATCACGGTGCCTCCCGACCGGCCTCGACTCACCAGCGGTAGTGCGCGAACGCCTTGTTGGCTTCAGCCATCTTGTGCGTGTCTTCGCGACGCTTCACAGCGGCACCGAGGCCGTTGCTCGCATCGAGGAGCTCGTTGGCGAGGCGCTCCACCATGGTCTTTTCACGACGCTGACGTGCGAACGTGACCAGCCACCGAAGTGCGAGGGTGGTGGAACGGCCGGGGCGAACCTCGACCGGCACCTGGTAGGTGGCACCACCGACGCGGCGGCTACGAACCTCGAGGGCGGGCTTGACGTTGTCGAGCGCGCGCTTGAGGGTGACGACCGGATCGGTACCGGTCTTCTCACGTGCCTGCTCGAGCGCCTGGTAGACGATGCGCTCTGCAGTGGACTTCTTGCCGTCCATCAGGATCTTGTTGACCAGCTGGGTGACCAGCGGGGACCCGTAAACCGGGTCGGCGATCAGTGGACGCTTGGGAGCGGGACCCTTACGTGGCATCAGGCCTTCTCCTTCTTCGCTCCGTAGCGGCTACGGGCCTGCTTGCGGTTCTTGACACCCTGGGTGTCGAGCGAGCCGCGGATGATCTTGTAGCGGACACCGGGAAGGTCCTTCACACGACCGCCACGCACGAGCACCATCGAGTGCTCCTGGAGGTTGTGGCCTTCACCCGGGATGTACGCGGTGACCTCGACAGAGCTGGTGAGGCGCACGCGGGCGACCTTACGAAGAGCCGAGTTCGGCTTCTTCGGGGTGGTGGTGTACACGCGAGTGCACACGCCGCGACGCTGCGGGCTGCCCTTGAGGGCCGCGCTCTTGACCTTGACGGTCTTGTCGCGGCGGCCCTTACGGACCAGCTGATTGATGGTTGGCATTAACCGGCTTTCTTCGTTGTCTGGAGCTGCTCACACGAGCAACACTGGCTGTTCTGAAATTAGGGATCCATCGGTTGGGACAAGAGAGCTAGCTGCCCCTCACTCGCCCCTCGTGTGCACACGAGGTCGGGTGTGTCGCGTACCCCCACACAGGCAGCCGGGAACTCGTAACTGCAGACTTCTACAGACGACGCGCACGGCACTACCTCGCATAGGCACACAGACCGGTCCGGGCTTGCCGGACACGACCCACAACGATACCCGGCTGGCGAGCATCAGGTCAAAGTGAGGTAGGCAACCGAGGACCCGCTCGACCCTGGTCGGCCCCAGCCACGGTCAGCTGCTGAGGTTCAAGGTGAGCCGTGCCAAGGTAGCAGCGGCCTCGCAGGGGTCCGGCCCACCGCCCTGGTACTGCACCCACCAGCCGAAGATACCGGTCGTCGAGGCACCCGAACTCACCCCGCACGACGACGGGTCGTCGGGCCGGCGCATCTGCAGGGCCCGTCGTCCCTCCACCGTGGTGTTCTCCACCGCGTACCCGAGGTGTTCCGCAGCGGAGCGCTCGTGGTCGAGCGAGCCCGTCTCGAACCAGTTGAAGGTGACCTTCACGACGCCGCCGGGCCCGTCGCCCTCCCACCGGCAGATCGCTCCGAAGAACCCCCGGTACACCGCTTCGGCTCCGACCGCCTCGGCGATCTGCGGGTCCGCGACCGCGTCGCACTCGGTGAGCAGCCGGGTGAATTCCTCGGTGTTTCCGCCGCCACCCGCACCTTCCTGCACCGCGCGGCCCTCGATCGTCCGGGAGCATCCGGTGAGCACCGTGGCGCAGACCGCCAGCGCTGCCATGCCGGCGCCGAGACGACGACCGGCCGGCCGGAGCGGGACCCGGCGCATCACTGCTGCGCCCTGTCGACGCTGGTCTCCGCGAGGCTGCGAGCGACCGCACACGCGTCGGCCGCGGGCGGGAAGTTCCCGTAGGAGACGGACCAATGGATGAAGTCGCCGCCGAACTGCACCCCGATCTCGCACAGGGTCGTCTGCCCGTCCAGCGACTGGGACGAACCCAGGAAGCCGGGATTGCCCCCGACCTCGACATCCGTTGCAGGACGGCCGATCAGATCGGACCCGGCCCGTTCCCTGCCGATCGGACTTCCCCGGTACCAGCTGAAACTCACGCTCGGCCCACCCACGAAGAGTTCCCACTCACAGCCGACGGAGTTGCGGGTGACAGACGAGAACGGACCGAGCGCGAACGCATTCGCCACCTCGTCGTCGGTCAGCGACCCGCACTCCCCGAAAAGCGGGCCCGGCTCGGTCACAGCCGATGTCGTCGAGGTCTGCACCTGGTCTGCGGCATCGTCGCCGGAGCCGCATCCGGCCGCGACGAGCATCGCCAGGAATGCCAGGGCCGCCGTCGCCGCTCTGCTACCGGTCCGCTCGAAGGACATGGCCGAGACACTACCGAGCCGCAGGGCCTGCTGCGCGCCGACGCCGGGCGTCTTCCAGCACGGTGTCGAGCTGGGCCGCCCAGTGCCTGACGATCTCGCGGCGTCGCACCGAGTCGTCGGTGAGGACGTCGGCCAGGCCGAGGCCACGGGCGAGGTCCAGAGTCGCCTGCACCATGCGGTGCACCACCGGATCGGAGTCGTCCGCGCCGAGTTGTTCGACAGCCACCTTGTGCGCGACCCGGCCGAAACGCTCCTCGAGCGGGAGAAGGCGTTCGCGCAGCGCGGGATCCGCCGCCGCGGCGGTCCAGACCTGCAACGCCGCGTTGAACAGATTGCCGGTGTACTGCTCGACGAGACGCGACACGACCGCCTCGGTGCGAGCGCTGCCGGGCGGCACGTCGGGCGTCTCGTTCCGGGCGCGTTCCATCCGGCTGTCGAACATGAAATCGAGAGCAGCCGTGATGAGATCCTCACGGGTGGGGAAATGGTGCTGGGTCGCCCCGCGCGACACTCCGGCGCGTTCCGCGACGACGCCGACGGTGGTCGCCGCCCAGCCGAACTCGGCCAGGCAATCTATCGTGGATTCGAGCAGGCGCAGACGCGTCGCTCGACTGCGGTCCTGCTTGGGTTCGCGCGTCACCCGTCCTCCTCGATCCTCGCCCCGCAGGGATGCCCGCCGGAGAGCATTCGGCGCCCGGAACGCCGCCTCGATGTCCCACGACCCGACGGAATGAGATCACGTCGAGACCGTACGAACGTAGCCTGCCCGAACAGCGGGACGACGCACCGGACGAAAGGGGAACCCACGTGGCGACGATTGTCAGGCGCGAAGACTATTTCACCGCCGCCCTCGACATTCTTGCGACGCACGCCCACGCGGGACTCAAGCAGGCACGCCTGTGCGCACACCTCGAGGTCACCACCGGGTCGTTCTACAACTACTTCGCGAGCTGGGCCGATTTCGAGAAAGAGTTCCTTCAGAACTGGCTCGACAGGCAGACCCTGCAACTGGCCGAGACCGCACGGCTCGAAGGTTCTCCCCGGCGCCGGCTCGAGATGCTCATCGACTTCGCGTGCAAGCTGCCGCATCCCGCCGAATCGGCGATCCGGGGCTGGGCGTACAGCGATCACGCCGTGCGCGACATCCAGGCCCTCGTGGACCGGCAGCGATTCGACGTGGTGGCCGAGTCCACCGCCGCGATCCTCGGCCCGGGGGACGACGCGCACAGATTCGCGCATCTCGCGATGTTCGCCCTGATCGGTTATCAGCAAACTCTTCCCGCTCAGGACGTCTCCGTCCTGCGATGGTCGCTGAACCGGGTGTTGTCGCAGGTACTCGAGGATGTCGTCGACACCCGGTGACGGATCACCGCCGCAGAAGATCCTCGAACTGTTCACGCCACACCACGAGATTCGGGTCCGCGTCCGGATCGCGGGGATCGATCGCATAACCGAGGGCGATCCCCCGCATGCTGCTGTAGACGAGATCGCGCACCACGCGGTAGCGCGGGAGCCCGATGAAGTCGCTGCCGAAGAACCGATCGGTCTGCGCCTTGATCATCCCGCCGAGAGTCCGTTCGAGCGGTATCAATTCGCGGCGGAGTTCTTCGTGGGAGCGGGCCGCGAGCCACAGTTCCATCGAGGCCCAGAAATACGGCTGCCGGAAGTGCAGCCACATCAGGTCCACCGCCAGCGCGACCCGCGCGACCGGGTCGTCGGGCCACTCCTGGTCGTGCCCGAGATCCTGGACGCGCTGCGCCGCAAGGTGATGCACCGACGCGACCAGAAGCGAATCGCGACTGGGGAAATGGTGCAGGAGCCGACCGCGCGAGACACCCGCCGCGGCCTGGATACGGACGGTGGTGGCGTTCGAGTATCCGTGCTCGACCAGCACGGACACAGCGGCATCCAGGATGGTGACGCGGGTGGCACGGCCGCGTTGCTGCTCCGCGCGTCGACGGGGCTCGCTCGGCGCACTCATCATGCCGACCAGCGTAGGGGCCGGCATCCCTCACCGTCCCGGGGACCACGACGGGGGCCGTTTCTGCAGAAAGGCGGTGACGCCCTCCACCGCTTCGGCCGATCCGAACAACCGCGCGGACTGCGCGGCCAGTCCCTCGGCGTATCGATCGAAATCGTCGAGCATCCGCATGGTGAGCAAGTGCTTCGACTCCGCGAGGCCCTGCGGGGAGCACTCCCGCAGATCCGCGATCACGTCTGCTGCCCGCGTCGCCGGATCCTCGGACACGAGTGTGACGAGTCCGTGTGCCGCCGCGTCCTCCGGCCCGAAGCGTTCTCCGGTGAGGAAGTAACGGCCCGCGGCGCGCGGCGTCATTTTCGGCAGAACGGTGAGCGAGACGATCGACGCCGCCAGGCCGAGCCGGGTCTCGGTCAGCGCGAACGTCGCGCGGGACCCCGCGACGACGATGTCGCATGCTGCAACAAGACCCATTCCGCCGGCACGGACATGGCCGTCGATCACACCGACCACCGGCTTGGGCAGTTCGAGGATGCCGCGCAGCAGACCCACCATGTCGTGGGTCCGCTGCGCGGCCGCCTCGTCCGGACTCCCCGAGGACTCGCCGAGATCGGCGCCGGCACAGAAGGTTCCACCCGTATGGGTGAGAACCACCGCCCGCACGGCGGTGTCACTCGCGGCCGCATCGAGGCCGGCGCGTAGCTGGTGCACCATCGCGGACGAGATCGCGTTGCGGTTGTGCGGCGAATCGAGCGTGAGCGTCGCTGCGCCCTCCGCCACCGAGTACCGCACGACCGGGGCCGACGCGTGCCCGGCGATATCGGGGTCCGGCATCTCGCCTCCTAGTACGACCGCGGCAGCCCGAGCGAATGCTGGGACACGAAGTTGAGGATCATCTCCCGGCTCACCGGCGCGATCCGCGCGATGCGTGCCGCCCCGAGCATGGCGGACAGTCCGTACTCGCGGGTCAGGCCGGCACCACCGTGCGTCTGGATCGCCTGGTCGAGCGAGCCGATCGCCGCTTCCGCCGCGGCGTACTTGGCCATGTTCGCGGCTTCGGCAGCACCGAAATCGTCACCGTTGTCGTAGAGCACGGCGGCCTTCTGCATCATCAGTTTGGCGAGTTCGATCTCGATCTTGCGCTGCGCCAACGGATGCGCGATGCCCTGGTGCGCACCGATCGGAGCCTTCCAGACGGTGCGTTCCTTCGCGTACCGCACCGCCGAGTCGATCGCGAAGCGGCCCATTCCCACAGCCATCGCCGCACCCATGATGCGTTCGGGGTTCAGGCCCGCGAACAACTGCATCAGTGCCGCTTCCGGCTCGCCGACCAGTGCCGTCGACGGCAGCCGCACCTGGTCGAAGAACAGGCTGAACTGGTAGTCCGGCTCGATGATGTCCATCTCCATCGGGGTCTTGACGAACCCCGGAGTATCGGTCGGCACGATGAACAGTGCGGGCCGCAGTTTGCCGGTCTTGGCGTCCTCGGTGCGGGCGACCACCAGCACCGCGTCGGCCTGGTCGACGCCCGAGATGTAGACCTTGCTGCCCGAGAGAATCCAGTCGTCCCCGTCGCGCGCCGCGACGGTGGTGATCTTGTGCGAGTTCGATCCGGCGTCGGCTTCGGTGATACCGAATGCCATGATCCTCGAGCCGTCGGCGAGACCCGGCAGCCACTCCTGCTTCTGGTCGTCGGTCCCGTACTTGGAGATGATCGTGCCGCAGATGGCGGGCGAAACCACGACCAGCAACAGACCGGCACCCTTCGCCGACAGTTCTTCCTGCACGAGCGCCAACTCGTAGATCCCGGCACCGCCGCCGCCGTATTCCTCGGGAAGGTTGACGCCGAGGAACCCGAGCTTGGCCGCTTCGTTCCACAGTTCGGTGAGCGGCTCGTGCCGGCGCGACTTGGGCAGCACGTAGTCGACGTAGTTGTAACGCTCGGCGAGTGCGGCGACGGAGGCGCGCAGTTCCTTCTGTTCTTCGGTTTCGATGACGCTCATGAGATCTCTCCGGGGGTACGAGGGTGTTCGGACGGGGCTGGAATTGTGGATATTTCGGACGGGTCTGTGGCGGGTCGCGCGGGTGCGTCGCCGGTCGTGACGACGGCGAGGACCGATCCCATCGCCACCTGGGTGCCGATGTCGACCTCCAGGACGGTGAGGGTTCCCGCGACGGGGGCAGTGACGGTGTGTTCCATCTTCATGGCTTCGAGCCACAGCACCGGCTGTCCGGCGGTGACGGTGTCGCCCACGGCAGCGCCGAGCCGTATCACCGAGCCGGGCATCGGTGCCAGCAACGATCCGGTCGGCACCACGGCCGCAGCGTCGGTGAATCGCGGAATCGCGCGCAGGCAGACCGGGCCCAGCGACGAGTCGACGTGCACGACGTCGCCGTACCGCGCGACCTCGAACTCGCGACGGAGTCCGTCGATGTCGAGGACCACGCGGTGCGGGTCGTATGCGAGAACCCGGACGTCGTCGACGGCATCGGTCACGAGTCCGTCGCGACCGAACCGGTAGCGGATCTCGTGCTCGTCCCGGTCGCCCGCGTACGTCTTCACCTGGAACGACGACGCGAGATTACGCCACCCTCCGGGCAACGTCCTTGCGACGGTAGCAGATTCGCGATTGGCCGCTGCGTCGGCGAGGGCGGCGACGAGGGCCCCGACCCGTTCGGACCCGGCATCGGCCAGCGGCGCGGCGAGCACCGCCAGATCATGGGTATCGAAGAATGCGGTGTCGGTGTCTCCGGCGAGGAATGCGGGGTGCCTGAGCACGCGTACCAGGAGATCACGGTTCGTCCTCGGTCCGTGCAGCCGCGCATCGGCCACGGCGCGCGCGAGCATGCGTGCCGCGGCAGCCCGCGTCGGCGCCCAGGAGATCACTTTCGCGAGCATCGGGTCGTAGTGCACTCCGATATCGGAGCCGTCGACCACGCCCGCATCGACCCGAATCCCCGGTGTACGCAGCGGTGCGAACTCCTCGGTCGCGGCCGGCACGGCGAACCGGTGCAACACGCCGGACTGGGGTTGCCAGTCGTGGGCGGGGTCCTCCGCGTAGAGACGGACCTCGATCGAATGACCCGAGGGCAGAGGCGGTTCGGATGCGAGTTCCCCACCGGATGCGACATCGATCTGCAGCCCCACCAGATCCACACCGGTCGTGCATTCGGTGACCGGATGTTCGACTTGCAGGCGGGTGTTCATCTCGAGGAAGTAGAACTCTCCCGTGTCGGATCCCTGTGCGGGACCGGACGCAAGGAATTCGACGGTTCCGGCACCTTCGTACCCGATCGCCGTGGCCGCGCGCCGGGCTGCGTCGAACACTGCGTCGCGCATGCCCTCGGTCGCCTCGACCAGTGGCGACGGTGCCTCTTCGACGACCTTCTGATGGCGTCGCTGTACCGAGCATTCGCGTTCGCCGAGCGTCCATACGGTGCCGTGCCGGTCGGCGAGAATTTGCACTTCGATGTGGCGGCCGTGTTCCAGATACCGTTCGCAGAACACTGTGGGATCACCGAAGGCCGCACCCGCCTCGCGACTCGCCGCGGCGAGTTGGGCGGGCAGTTCGTCGAGCGTACGCACGACACGCATGCCCCGTCCGCCGCCTCCCGACGAGGCTTTCACGAGCACCGGCAGGTCGTCGGTGGTGACCACGCCGGGCTCGAGTTCGGGAAGGACCGGCACGCCGGCCGCGGCCATGATCTTCTTCGCCTCGATCTTAAAACCCATCCGGGCGATCGAGTCGGGCGACGGACCGACCCAGATGAGACCCGCCTCGATCACCTGCCTCGCGAACTCGGCGTTCTCGGAGAGGAATCCGTACCCGGGATGCACAGCATCCGCACCTGCGGCGAGCGCGGCGGCGACGATCGCGTCACCGCGCAGATAGGTGTCGGACGGGCTCGCGCCGGGCAACCGGACCGCGACGTCGGCTTCGCGGACGTGGGGGCTGTGTGCGTCCGCGTCGGAATAGACCGCCACCGTGCCGAGTCCGGCACGACGGCACGTCGCGAACACTCTTCGGGCGATCTCTCCGCGGTTGGCGACCAATACGGTCGTCACGGTGGCGCCGGGGTTGTCGGTCACGGTGTCCTCACATCCGGAAGACGCCGAAGTCACCGGCGCCCTCGATCGGTCCCGATGCGGCTGCGGACAGGCAGAATCCGACCACGTCGCGAGTGTCACGCGGGTCGATGACACCGTCGTCGTAGAGCCTGCCGGACAGGAACATCGGCAGGGACTCGGCCTCGATCTGGTTCTCCACGGCGGCACGCATCGCCTCGTCCGCGGCCTCGTCGACCCCTTGGCCGCGCGCCTGCGCCGCAGCGCGCCCGACAATCGAGATGACCCCCGCGAGCTGGGCACCGCCCATCACCGCGGATTTCGCACTGGGCCAGGCGAACAGGAAACGCGGATCGAATGCGCGGCCGCACATCCCGTAGTGCCCGGCACCGTACGAGGCACCGAGGAGAACAGAGATGTGGGGGACACGAGAATTCGATACGGCGTTGATCATCATCGAGCCGTGCTTGATCATGCCGCGTTCCTCGTACTCGCGCCCCACCATGTATCCGGTCGTGTTGTGCAGGAACAACAACGGCGTGTTCGATCGATTTGCGAGCTGGATGAACTGCGCGGCCTTCTGGGATTCCTCGTTGAACAGCACGCCCCGCGCGTTGGCGAGTATGCCCACGGGATACCCGTGTATCTGTGCCCACCCCGTCACGAGTGACGATCCGTAGAGCGGCTTGAACTCGTCGAAGTCGGAATCGTCGACCACGCGTGCGATCACCTCACGGGGATCGAACGGGATCCGCAGATCGCCGGGAACGATGCCGATCAGGTCCTCCGGCCCGTAGCGGGGATCTCTCACATCAGGTTTCGGGTCCGGTCCGAGCCGCGCCCACTCGAGCCGCCGGACGATGTCGCGGCCCAGTCGGATGGCGTCTTCCTCGTCGACCGCCAGGTAGTCGGCCAGGCCGCTGACGCGGGCATGCATCTCGGCGCCACCGAGCGTCTCGTCGTCGGATTCCTCGCCGGTGGCCATCTTCACCAGTGGGGGTCCGGCGAGGAAGACCTTGGATCGTTCCTTGATCATCACGACGTGGTCGGACATGCCCGGCACGTACGCACCCCCGGCGGTGGAGTTGCCGAATACCAGCGCGATCGTGGGGATGCCCGCCGCGGACAGGCGCGTAAGGTCGCGGAACAACCGCCCGCCGGGAATGAAAACCTCCTTCTGCGTCGGCAGGTCCGCACCCCCCGACTCGACGAGGTTGATCATGGGAAGCCGATTCTGGAGCGCGATATCGTTGGCGCGCAGAGTTTTCCGCAGCGTCCAGGGGTTGCTCGTACCGCCGCGGACGGTGGGGTCGTTCGCCACGATCACGCACTGCACGCCGTGGACGACACCGATGCCGGTCACCGTACTGGCGCCGACGGGGAACTCGGTGCCCCAGGCAGCGAGCGGTGAGAGCTCGAGGAAGGGCGAGTCGGGGTCGATCAGCAGTTCGATGCGCTCACGCGGCAGCAGTTTGCCGCGCTCGTGGTGGCGGCGCACGTACTTCTCCCCGCCCCCGCCGAGTGCTTTTGTGTGCTCGGCGTCGAGTTCGGCGAGCTTGGTGCGCATCGCCTCCGCTGCCGCGCCATACTGCGACGACGCCACGTCGAGAGTCGACTTCAGGATGCTCACGCGCCGTACCCCAGACGCTTCGCGGCGAGTTCGGTGAGGATTTCGGTGGTGCCTCCCCCGATGCCCAGAATGCGCATGTCGCGGTACTGGCGCTCGACCTCCGATTCGGCCATGTATCCGAGGCCGCCGAACAGTTGCACGGCCTGGTGTGCGACCCACTCCCCCGCCTCGACCGCGGTGTTCTTGGCGAAACACACCTCGGCGATGAGATCGGTGTCGCCCGCCACGGACCGTTCGACGACGTGCCGCGAGTACACCCGCGCGACGTCGATCCGGCGGGCCATCTCGGCAAGGGTGCGCTGCACGGCTTGACGCGTGATGAGCGCACGGCCGAAGGTCTCCCGGTCACGGCACCACGCGACGGTCAGGTCGAGGCAGCGCTGCGCGCTCGCGTACGCCTGCACCGCCAAGCCGATGCGCTCGGACACGAAAGCCTGTGCGATCTGCATGAACCCGGAGTTCTCGGCGCCGACGAGGTTGGCCACCGGAACCCGGGCGTCGACGAAGGACAACTCGGCGGTGTCGGAGGCGCGCCAGCCCATCTTGTCGAGTTTGCGGGAGACGGTGAACCCGGGGGTGTCCTTCTCGATCACCAGGAGCGACACGCCGCCGGCACCGGGACCTCCTGTGCGGACGGCGGTGACGACGAAGTCTGCGCGGCACCCGGACGTGATGTAGGTCTTCGCGCCGTTGACTACGAAATCGTCGCCGTCGCGCACTGCGGTGGTGGTGAGGTGCCCGACGTCGGACCCGCCTCCCGGTTCGGTGATCGCGAGCGAACCGATCATCTCGCCCGCGAGGGTGGGACGCACCCACCGGTCGATCTGCTCCGGGTCTCCGGCAGCGATCAGGTGCGGCAGTGCGATTCCGCACGTGAACAAGGAGGAGAACGCGCCACCGGACGCACCGGCCTCGTGGAACGCTTCGCACACGGTCACCACGTCGGCACCGTCACCACCGGACCCGCCGACGGATTCCGGGAAACCGATACCGAGCAGCCCGACGTCGGCCGTCTTCTTGTGAAGGTCGCGCGGGAGTTCGCCGTCGCGTTCCCAGTCGTCGAGATTCGGCAGGATCTCGCGGCGCACGAAACCGGCCACGGTGGCGCGCAGCGACGTGCGCTCGTCGGTTGTCCAGATGCTCACGCCGAGTCCTCCAGGAGAGTGAGTGGGATGTCCAGGTGTCGGGAGCGCAGCCATTCGGCGAGTCCTTTGGCCTGGGGATCGAATCGGGCCTGGGAGGCGACGCCGCGCCCGAGGATTCCCTCGACCACGAAGTTCACCGCCCGGAGATTCGGCAGCACGTGCCGGGTGACATCGTGCGCTGCCGTCTCGGGAAGCAGGGAGGTGAGCGCGTCGACCGTGAGGGTGTGGACGAGCCAGCGATAGGCGTCGTCGCTCCGTGCCCAGACCCCGATGTTGGCGTCACCGCCCTTGTCTCCGCTGCGCGCGCCCAGAACGGTGCCGAGCGCGGCGCGGCGCGTCGGGCCGGGCGGAAGGGGCTCGGGCAGTGGCGGTTCGGGAACGGGTTCGAGCGTCCGGGTGGTGGCGCTCGGGGAGATGTCGACGCCGCTGCCGTCCGGCAGTACCGCGATGTGTGGCACCTGCTCGGCGGCGACCAGACCTGCCGTGTAGACGCCGAAGGCGCTGCCCGTTCCCGGCGGTGCGGTGACATGGAATCCGGGGTAACTCGCAAGACCGAATTCTACTGCTGTGGACGTGAATCCGCGGCCGACAACGTCGGGGTCCGGATCGCGGACGACGCACCGGAGCACCGCGCTCGCGGTTTCCTCGGTGGTTGCGTCGGGGTGGTCGGTGCGGGCGAGGGTCCATTCGAGTTCGGCCGGGCTTGCCGGAAGGTTCGCCTCGATCTGGCGGCGCACGAGCGCGGCCTTCGCCTCGATGTCGAGTCCGGTGAGCACGAACTCCACGGTGTTGCGGAACCCCGCGAGCGCGTTGAGACAGACCTTGAGCGTGGGCGGCGGCGCCTCTCCGCGTACGCCGGAGATACGCACCCGGTCGGGCCCGCCGTCTTCGAGAACCGCGGTGTCGAGGCGGGTGGTCACGTCGGGACCGGCGTACCGGGCGCCGCCGACCTCGTAGAGCAGTTGCGCCGTCACGGTGCCCACGGTGACCGCGCCACCGGTTCCCGGATGCTTCGTGATGGTCGACGAACCGTCGGCTTCGATCTCGGCGATCGGGAAACCGGGCCGGTCGAGGTTGCCGAGTTCGGTGAAGAATGCGTAGTTGCCGCCGGTCGCCTGGGTGCCGCATTCGAGGACGTGGCCCGCGGCAACCGCACCCGCGAGCGCGTCGAAATCGCCCGGTCCCCAGCCGAAGTGGGCTGCGGCGGGGCCGACGGTGACGGACGCGTCGGTCACCCGTCCGGTGACGACGATGTCGGCGCCCGAACGAAGGCACTCCACGATGCCCCACGCGCCGAGATATGCGTTGGCGGTCAACGGCGCGGGCGTGCCGCCGAGGCCCAGTTCGTCGATCCGTGGGAGCAGATCGTCGCCCTCGACGTGAGCCACCGTGACGTCCAGGCCGAGCCGTTCGGCGATGTCACGCAACCGGGTCGCGAGTCCGGCCGGATTGAGACCGCCGGCGTTCGCGACGATGCGGACGCCGTGGTCGAGCGCAAGGCCCATGCATTCCTCGAGCTGTCGTACGAAGGTCTTCGCGTAGCCGAGATCAGGATTCTTCATCCGGTCTCGGCCGAGGATGAGCATGGTGAGCTCGGCGAGATAGTCGCCGGTGAGGTAGTCGAGTTCGCCGCCGTCGAGCATCTCGCGCATCGCGGAGACACGGTCACCGTAGAAACCCGAGCAGTTGCCGATACGCACGGCGCGGTGACCGTCGCGCACCGGCACGGAGATCACGGAACCGCCTCGCCGGGAGCGCGACCCGGCCCGGGCGGGCCGGCGAACGCCTGCGCGAAGCCGAGCCACTCGTCGGCGTCGGAACCGGTCGCGACGAGCGCGGTGTCGTCGCGGTGGACTCGCTGTGTGACCAGCGAGCAGAAGTCGAGGGCGGGTCCGGTGACGGACTGCTGCGCATCCTCGGGACCCCAGGTCCATTCGCTGCCGTCAGGTGCTGTGAGCGCGACGCGGAACGGTTCGGCCGGTGGCGTGGCGTCACGAATGATGTACGCGAAGTCGCGGGTACGCACGCCGAGGTGCGCGATGTGGCGCAGCCGGGCCGTGGGTGCCCGCACTACTCCGAGAGCGTCGGCGACGTCGCCGCCGTGTGCCCAGGTCTCCATCAGTCGCGCCGTCGCCATGGACGCTGCGGACATGGGCGGTCCGTACCAGATGATCTTCGTACCCTGCGGAACCTCGGCGAGGGCGAGCGCGAGCTCGTGTCGTGCCGCGCGCCAGTCCGCGAGCAGGTCCGCGGCCGGCAACTGCGCCAGTTCCGCGGCTCCGGCGTCGACGAAGCCGAGCGGGTCGGTGAACGCTTCGAGGACCCCGGCGCGAAACGCCTCGGGATCACGGATGGCCGTGAGCGCAGCACGATCGGTCCACAGCAGGTGGCCGATCTGATGCGCGATCGTCCAGCCCTTCGCGGGCGTCGCGACGGCCCACCGGTCTGCGGGCAGGTCCGCGACGAGATCGTCGAGGGCGTCCCCTTCGGCCCGAAGGTCGTCGAGCAAGGTCTGCAGATCCGCAGCGCGATTGTGCAACTCCACCATGCGACAAGGGTCACACGTACGCGCGCAGGAATCAAGCAGGCGTGATTGTTTTCTGTCGCGCGGCTGGCAGTACGGTCGGCGAGACTGAGCGCATCGACATCGACGACAGCGGAGGACGGATGGCCGACAAGGATCACGGGGGCACTGCGCTGCCCGTCGTGGCGGTGCTGGGGGCCGTGCTGTCGATGCAGTTCGGGGCAGCTTTTGCGACGACCCTGTTCGATCAGGCGGGCGCGGCGGGCACGGTGACCGTACGACTGCTCTTCGCCGCCCTGGTGTTGTGTGCGATCGCGCGCCCACCGGTCCACCGGTGGTCGCGTATCGAGTGGCAGGCAGTCCTCGCACTCGGCGCGAGTCTCGCGCTGATGAACTCGTTCTTCTACGCCGCCCTCACGCGACTCCCCCTCGCCACCACCGTCACGATCGAGTTCCTCGGTCCCCTCACCGTGGCGGCAGTGCTGTCGCGGCGGGCCCGGGACGGCGTGTGGGTCCTCCTCGCGCTGGGCGGAATCGTGTGCCTCGGCGCGGGCCACGGCGACGGCCTCACCGCGGGCCTCGACCCGCTGGGCGTCGCACTGGCGCTCGTCGCGGCGGCGGGGTGGGCGGGATACATCGTGGCGGGATCACATGTCGCGACCAGGCTTGCGGGCTCGGCGCTCTCCGGCACCGCCGGGCTGGCCGGCGCCACCGCGATCGCCGCCGTGGCCGTGTTGCCGTTCGGCGTCGTCTCCGCCGGGACAGAGATGCTCTCACCCACGTTTCTCGCAGCGGGCTTCGCCGTGGCGCTGCTGTCGTCGGTGATCCCGTACAGCCTCGAGATCCGCGCCCTTCGTGACCTGTCCAAGAACGTCTTCGCCATCCTGATCGCTCTCGAACCTGCGGCGGCGGCCCTTGCCGGCGTGCTCGTGCTCGGCCAGTTCGTCGACGCTCTGTCCGCCATCGGTATCGCACTCGTCGTCGCAGCCGGGATCGGGGCTCTGCGCAACTCTCGCCCGCGGGCGCCTGTCACCTAGTTCCGCGTCAACGTGGCCGGGTGATCATCCGGACGAGTTCACCGGCCGGTCCGGCGAGCGCGCGCGGCGGGCGCCATACCGCCCGCAGAACCCGGGAAAGGTCGAGTCCCTCCACGTCCACTGCGCGCAACTTGCCGGATTCGAGGTCCTCGGCCACCGCGAGCGTACTGAGAACCGCAGGACCTGCCCCGCCGAGCACGCTCGTCCGGACCGCTGCACTGCTCCCGAGTTCGAGCAGCGGCGCGGGACGGGCGTACTCCTCCAGCGCGAGGTCGAGGGTTCGGCGGGTACCCGACCCCACCTCGCGGACGACCAGCGGAGTGGACGCCAGTTCCGCCACGGTCAGCGGTCGGCGTCTGCGCGCCCACGGGTGGTCCGGCGGCACGACCACCACGAGCCGGTCCCGCGCTACCGGCACGCTGTAGAGCCCGCGCGGCACCGACGGACCCTCGACGAAGCCCACGTCGCACTCCCCGGCGGCAGCGGCGTCGCACACCTGCACCGAGTTGTGTACGTGCAACTGGATCTGCACGTCGCTGCGGATCGCCCGGAACTCTCCGAGCCACCGTGGGATGAGGTGTTCGGCCACCGTCATGGATGCCGCGACCACGAGTTCGGGAGGATGGTCGACACTCAGCGACGCCGCCGCGTCGAGCATGCGAGCGGTGTCGGCAAGGACCTCACGGGCCCAGTGCGCGACGACGGTGCCTTCCGGAGTGAGCACCGATCCCGTGCGGCCCCGGCGGACGAGCACCGCGCCGAGTTGCTTCTCGAGCCGTCTCAGCATGCGGGTCGCGTTGGGCTGGGCGATCCCTGCCTTCCGCGCTGCTGCCCCCAGACCGCCGTGGTCGTCGATGCCGACGAGCAGGTCGAGCGCCGCCAGATCGGGCCAGTCCGTCATGCCGATACGATATGCCTACCGGACCGGGCATATCTATTCGATATGAGCACATACCGAATCGACGGCTAGTCGCGCGGAGGCGGGCGCGACACGCTGGAGACATGGTCGCCGTCCTCTCTCCGCTCCGCCCCGAGCCGCTGCTCCGGCGCATGCGTCCCGCCGTTCCCGGCCTGCTCGTGGGAGCAGCGGGCGCAGCAGTCGCGCTCGCCGCAGCCGGACTGTTCCCCGGCGCCAGCCCACTGCTGATCGCGATCGTGCTCGGAGTCGTCGTCGCCAACATTGGGCCACACCTGGCAGTGCTCGAACCGGGACTGACGCTGGCGTCGAAACACCTCCTCCGAATCGGTGTCGCGCTACTCGGACTGCAACTGGCGATATCGGATGTCGTCGGACTCGGCTGGGGCGCAATGGGAGTCGCGGCCGCGGTGGTCGCGGCAGGCATCGGCGGCGCGCTGCTGTTCGGAAAGTGGCTCGGCGTCGGATGGACGGAGCGAATGCTCATCGCGTGCGGATTCTCGATCTGCGGTGCCGCCGCAGCCGCCGCGGTCGACGGTGTGATCGACGCTCGGAAACGCGAACTCGTCACGACCGTCGCACTCGTCGTGGTGTTCGGTACCGCCATGATCCCGCTCCTTCCCGCCCTGTCCGGCGCCCTGGGACTCGACTCGACCGAAGCGGGCATGTGGGCGGGCGCAGCGGTGCACGAGGTTGCCCAAGTGGTGGCGGCGGGAACCGCCCTCGACGCCACGGCGGCCGGCGCGGCCGCCGGCGGCGGTGCGCTCGCCGTCGCGGTCACCGTCAAACTCGCGCGCGTCGCGTTGCTGGCCCCGGTGGTCGCTGTTGTCGGCGCCGTGTCACGGCGCAGCGGGAACGCACGGCGCGACGGGCGCACTCCTCCGCTCGTACCCGCGTTTCTCGTCGCATTTCTGGTGCTCGTCGCCGTACGCGCGACCGGCCTGATCGGTCCGCAGGCACTCGACGTGGCTCACTGGGTTCAGGTCGCGCTGCTCACCATCGCGATGTTCGCGCTGGGAACGGGCGTGCGGCGCGACATCATTCGCGGACTGGGATGGCGCCCGCTGGTGCTGGCCGCCGCAGCGACGGTGTGGGTTGCAGCGATCGCACTGGCCGGCATCCTGGTGATCGCGTGAGCGCGGAAACTTCTACGTCCGCACCACGGGCTCGAATCCGCGCGCCTCACGCGAGTCCGTCGACAGCGATGAGCACGGCCGTCGCTGTCGCGAGCACCACGACGGCCGCTGCGACGGCGATGTTGCGCCACCAGAGACGGCCCACGTCCCCCGCGACGAATCCGCGCACGCGGGCACGGTGACCGATCCGGGCGGAGAGCAACACGACCACCGACGGCACGAGGCACAGCAGTCCCACGGCCGCGACGACCGGACCCGGCCCAGGAACGAACCGCATGAAGAGCAGGTCGACGGCACCGAGGGCGGCCCCGGTGCGCATCCAGGCGAGGCTCGTACGTTCGGGCTGGAGTCCGGGATCGTCGTGCCTCATCCGCAGGTCACACCGCGATCGCGACGGCGAGCCCGACGCCCGCCGTCGCGAGCAGACCCGCGAGCAGGAAGGACGCCCACGGCAGCGGGAGCGGACGTTGCGTGCGCATGGCGCGCTCGACGCTCAGCCAGCGGGCCACCGCCACGACCACGAGAATCGCGGAACAGACCAGCAGCGCACACGAGAACGCGGTGCGAAGGGCGGAGCCGATGACGTCACCGGCAAAAGCCTCGAGCCCCACCGCGGCGGCGATCAGGCCCAGCGCCGTCCGGATCCACGCGAGGAAGGTGCGCTCGTTGGCGAGGGTGAATCGCGGGTCGGGGTCGGTACCGACCCGCAGTGCCTTCGGGCGCCAACGCTGCTCTCCGGACGGATCCACGAGTGGGACACTATCCCGCCGGCCGGTCCGGCGGGCCGGGTCAGCCGACGACGAGATCGGTGCCGCGTGCCTCGACGGGTTGCGACTTGAGGGGACGCTTGGCGGGGCCCTGCACAACCGAGCCGTCGAGTGCGAACTTGCTGCCGTGGCATGCGCACACGATGGTGTCGCCTTCGACGGAGGTGATGTTGCAGCCCTGATGCGTGCACAAGGCGAGGAATGCGCAGAAGTCGCCTTCGGTGGGCTGGGTGAGAACCAGGCGCTTGCCTTCGATGAGCACTCCGCCTCCGACCGGTACATCCGCCACGGCCGCGACCACCTGTGCGTCGGGCCCGGGCGGCGCCGTCGTCGTCGGGGGCTGTGCCTGTGGAGGATCCCCCGCCGTATCGGTCGACGCGCCGCACGCTGCGAGCGCAGCGACGGCCGCTGCCGCTCCGGCTCCGCCGAGCAATGTGCGCCGGGGTACGGAGGTCCGGTCGGAAGAATCGAAGCTCATGCACGTGTCCGTTCGGGTCGCGGTTTCTGCTCCGACCGAGCCTATCGGGGAACGCGAACGGGGGCCGCGACCTGCGTCACGGCCCCCGCGCACGGGATTGTTCCTTACGCCACGGCGTACGGCTGCCCGGCTAGTGCATCACGACCGGGGCCGCTGCGCCCTCTGTCTTCTCGGCACGTTTCCGGGGAAGGAAGGCTGCCGGGATCAGCGCGAAGACCATGATGATCGTCGCGATGAGGAAGGTGAACGCGAACGCCTCGGCGAGTGAACTCAGCACCGACTGCTGCATCTCGGGCGGCAGCTGGGCGAGCATCTCGGCATCCGGCTGACCGGACGACCCCTCGGGCGCACCCTGCGGTGCGATCACGCGGCTGGTGAGGATCACCGACATCGCCGCGGTGCCGATGGATCCGGCGGCCTGCTGGACGATGTTCATCAACGTCGAACCCCGCGCGATGCTGTTGTCGGTGAGAGTCTGCAGCGCGGCGGTCATGGTGGGCATCATCGTGCAGCCCATACCCATACCCATCACGAACAGGGCACCGAGGAGCAGCGGGTAGCCGGTATCCACGCCGACCTGGGTGAACACGCTCATCCCGGCGGCGATGAGAGCCAGGCCGGTCAGCACGATCTTTCCCGGCCCGATACGGTCGACCAGTTGTCCGGCGATCGGCATCGTGAGCATCGCACCGATTCCCTGTGGCGCGAGCAGGAGTCCGGCCGCCAGCGTGCTCTCGCCTCGCACCTGGAGGAAGTAGCTCGGGAACAGCAGACCGGCACCGAAGAACCCGATCGCGAACACCGACATCGTCAGGACGGCGAAGGTGAGCTGACGGTTGCGGAACAGGGTCAGGTCGATCAGCGGATGGTCGGTGCGCAACGCGTGCACGACGAACGCCGCGATGAGCGCGAGACCGGCGAGGCCGCTGACCAGAACCCGGGCGGACGCGACGGTGCCGGTCTCCGGGAGCGACGAGACGCCGAACAGGAACAACGCGAGCCCGGGCGAAAGCAGCAGCATCCCCTTGAAGTCGAACGCCTCCGACGCCTTCGGTGCGTCCTTGGGCAGCACGACGACAGCGACGATCAGCGCGACGATCCCGATCGGCAGGTTGATCAAGAAGATCCAATGCCAGGTCGCGACGTCGATGAGCCAGCCACCGAGGATCGGACCGCCGATGGGGCCGAGCAGCATCGGGATACCGAGCACCGCCATGACGCGACCCACGCGGTGCGGGCCGGCCGCACGGGTCATGATCGTCATGCCGAGCGGCATCAGCATGCCGCCGCCGAAGCCCTGGACGACGCGGAACGCGATCAGCGAGGTGACATCCCACGCGACACTGCACAGCACGGAACCGGCGACGAACAAGACGAGTGCCGTCAGATACAGCCGCTTGGTGCCGAAACGGTCCGCAGCCCAGCCGGTGAGCGGGATCACGCTGGCGAGCGCGAGGGTGTAGGCCGTCATGGTCCACGCGACGGTCGCGTAGGACGCCTGGAAGTCCGACATGAATGTCGGCAGTGCCACCGACACCACCGTGACGTCGAGAATCGACATGATGGCGCCGAGCACGACGACCGAGGCGATCTTCAGTACCGCGGCATCGAGCTTGTCACTGGGTTGAGCTGGGGATTTGTCGGGCGGCGCAGTCATGCGGTTACTCCAGGGTCGGCGCAGGCGAGTACCCGCGCGGTAGGAAACGAGCGTCGCGCGAAGATCCGGTCACCAGATCGGAAGTCGGCATCGATGGCGACTGCGAAACGCCGGATGATCTTAACGACCCCGTCCGCCCGGCCCCAACCGATTTACCGGCGCACGGCCCCGATCAGCGGCAGCAGTCGGCGGCGCCGGCGCCCGAGTTCCGCGAGCGCCTCGCGATCAGTGATCTTCACCCGCGGACGGCCCTGGGCGATGCCCGCCTTGCGTTCGGCGGCGTCGATCGCGCGCCACCCCTCGAGGTCGACGCGCTCCGGCCTCCGCCGCGCGAGCAACTTGTGCAGCGCGCGCCGGTCACCCCGCGGCTCCCGCAGGACGCCGGCGTCGAAGTCGGCGAGCAGCGCGTTCACGGTCTCGCGTGCACAGGCCTTGTTGGTGCCGATGACTCCGCTCGGACCCCGCTTGATCCACCCGGTCACATACACGCCGTTGTCGACGCGGCCCGCCGAATGGGGCACGACGCCGCGCGCCTCGTCGAACGGGATGCCCGGTACCGCGACACCCCGGTATCCGATCGACCGGAGCACCAGAGGTGCGGCTACGTCGTCGAAGTCGTCCGTCGGGCGAACAGCAACCGCACCGTCGGTGCCGGTGAGTTCGGTGCGGGCGACCCGCACACCCGTGACACGCTCGTCGCCGAGCAGTTCGTGCGGAGCGGCGAAGAAGCGGAACACGATGCGCCGGTGGCCGGGGCGGAGCGGTCGCTGCGCGTATTCGCGCGCGAGGCGAACCTTCAGGGCCGTCGCCGGATCCTCTTCGACCGCACGGGCACTGACCGGATCGAGGTCGAGGTCTGCGTCGTCGATGACGACGTCGACGCCGCGGAGATCACCGAGGGCGACGAACTCCGGGTTGCTGTACGCCGCCTGGGCGGGCCCACGCCGGCCCAGCAGCACGACCTCACGGATGTTGCTGTTCCGCAACGCCGTCAGCGCGTGGTCGGCGATATCGGTGCGGGCGAGTTCGTCGACGTCCATCGTGAGGATGCGGGCGACATCGAGCGCGACGTTTCCGTTCCCGACGATCACGGCGCGGTCACCGGAGAGGTCGAACGTGCGGTCGGCGTAGTCGGGGTGCCCGTTGTACCAGGCGACGAACTCGGTGGCGGCGTGACTTCCCGGAAGGTCCTCGCCCGGGATACCGAGCCGCCGGTCGGCGGAAGCGCCCACCGCGTAGACGACGGCGTGATGGTGGTCGAGGAGTTCGGCATGCGTCAGGTCGCGGCCGATCTCCGTGTTCAGGTGGAGCGCGAATGCGTCACGCCGGAACGACCATTCGAAGGAGTCGGTCACGCTCTTCGTTCCCGGGTGATCCGGCGCGACACCGGCACGCACCAGTCCGAAAGGCGTGGGAAGACGGTCGAACATCTCCACTTCGACGTCGGAGCGCTCGAGCAGTGCCTGCGTGGCGTAACACGCCGCGGGACCGGCGCCGACGACGGCGACCCGGAGGGTCCCCTGCCCGCGGGGCGGGGCATGGGTGGGAGTGAGGGGAAGCCAGCCGTCGGGCGTCCGGTGATCTACGTAGTACTCGGCATTGATCTCGGCGAAACGCGACTGTGAGGGGTCGAGTTTGTCCTCCGGAAGGATCGCCTCGACGGGGCAGGCGTCGGCGCACGCACCGCAGTCGATGCAGACCTGCGGGTCGATGTGGAGCATCTCCGCGGTCGCGAACCCCGGCTCGTCGGGCGAGGGGTGGATGCAGTTCACGGGGCACACCGCGACACAACTCGCGTCGTTGCAGCACGTCTGAGTGATCACATAGGCCATGGCGGGGTCCTCGGAAGGGCGGGGCGGCACGACCGCCGAGTTCATGTAACAGTGCGTAACAGTTAATACGACTGTAGTCCCCGCCACACCCGGTTCGCAAGACGCGCTGCGCACGAGCCGGGTAGCTGCGAGAATCGGCCGATCGGGCATCCGACACAGGGGGACACACGCAGTGGCCATAGCGACATCCACCGACGACCCGCCCTGGGCGCGACCTCTCGCGGCACTCCCCGCCGAGGCGACGCCCTTCCGCACCGAACGCTCCGTGCGTACCGGCGATGTCGACACCTCGCAGCGTCTCCGACTCGACGGCGTCGCCCGGTACCTCCAGGACATCGGCATCGACAACCTCGAGGCCGTCGACGCCGCGCACACCGATCCCCTGTGGATCGTCCGGCGCACCGTGATCGACGTCCACCGGCCGGCGCGGTTCCCGCAGCATCTCCGGCTGCGCCGCTGGTGCGATGCTCTCTCCACCCGGTGGGCCAACGTACGAGTCCGACTGGACGACCCGCACGACGACGAGGACGAACCCCTCATCGACACGGCGGGATTCTGGATCGACATCGGTCCCACGACCGGTGCCCCGACCCGCATCAGTGACGGGCTCTTCGAGCACATGTCGCGATATGCGCTCGACACCCGGCTCAGGTGGCGCGCGTGGCTGCCTGCCTCACCGGAGGGCGAGATCACCGACAGTCGCGAATTCCCGCTCCGCGTCACCGATTTCGACCCGTTCGGGCACGTCAACAACGCCGTGTACTGGCACGGGGTGGAGGAACTGCTGGCGTCCCGTCCCGATCTGCAGAGCTCACCGTACCGAGCGGTGATCGAACATCTGCGACCCATCGGAACCGACGAGACCCTGGTCCTCCGCGCCGTCGACGACCGGCACGGCCTGACGCTGTGGTTCACAGTGGACGATCGCGCCCGCGCGGTCGCCCGGGTCGTTCGCCTCTGAACGCTCTACGGTGGAGGCCATGACCCGCACTCTGATCTTGCTGCGCCACGGCAAGTCCGCGTACCCGGACGACGTGGACGATCACGACCGTCCGCTGTCCCCGCGCGGACGCCGCGAGGCGGGGCTCGCCGGGCGGTGGATCAGGGCCACAGCGCCTCCGATCGACAAGGTGCTGTGCTCGACCGCGGTCCGAACCCGCAAGACCCTCACCGAAGCCGGGATCGAAGCACCCGTCGACTACCGCGACAGCCTCTACCTCGCAGATCCCGCCACGCTGCTCGAGGAGATCCACTCGGTGCCGAAGGATGTGCGGACCCTGCTCGTCGTGGGCCACGAGCCGACACTGTCCACGACGGTCCTGAATCTGGTCACCGACCACAGCACCGACGAGGCGCAGCAGGTCACGGAGAAGTTCCCCACGTCGTCGGTCGCCGTCCTGGCGGTCCGGGGGCGCTGGGACGAACTCGAACCCGGCCGGGCCGAACTCACCGATTTCCACATCCCGCGATAAGCGTCCGGACAGCGAAGAGGTCCCGCCCCCGAAGAGAAAGGGGCGGGACCTCTGTCGTTCTACTGCAGCATCACTGTCCTAGGACAGTCGGCTGCTAGCGGTAGTCGTTGGAGTAACCGTAATCGTCCAGCGGAACCGCAGCGCCGGTGTTCTGGCCGAAGCCGTCCGGCGAGTAGTACTGGTCGTCGTACGCCGGGATGGCGTAGGCGGCCGCACGTGCTTCCTCGGTGGGCTGCACCTGGATGTTCCGGTACTTGTTGATGCCTGTACCGGCCGGGATCAGCTTGCCGATGATCACGTTCTCCTTGAGACCGATGAGCTTGTCCGAGCGGCAGTTGATCGCCGCGTCGGTGAGCACACGAGTGGTCTCCTGGAACGACGCCGCCGACAGCCACGAATCGGTGGCCAGCGAGGCCTTCGTGATGCCCATGAGGACCGGACGTCCGGCAGCCGGCTCGCCGCCTTCCTGGACCACACGACGGTTCGCAGCCTCGAACTCGCTGCGCTCGACGAGCGAACCGGGCAGGAACTCCGTCGCACCCGAGTCGATGATCGTCACGCGACGCAACATCTGGCGCACGATGACCTCGATGTGCTTGTCGTGGATCGACACACCCTGGCTCCGGTACACCTCCTGGACCTCGTGGACCAGGTGGACCTGGACCTGACGGGGACCCATCACGCGCAGCACCTCGTGCGGATCGGCAGCACCTTCGAGCAGCTGCTGGCCGACTTCCACGTGGTCGCCGTCCGCGAGGACACCCTCGGTGCCGTTGGCCTTACGGATGACGTGCAGACGCTGACGCTTGGACAGCTTGTCGTACACGACCTCCTCGCCACCGTCGTCGGGGATGATCGTGATCTTGTAGAAACGATCGTCGTCCTCGAGACGGACACGGCCGGACACGTCGGCGATCGGAGCCTTGCCCTTGGGGACACGGGCCTCGAACAGTTCCTGGACGCGGGGCAGACCGCCGGTGATGTCCTCACCGACGCCACCCTGGTGGAACGTACGCATGGTCAGCTGCGTACCGGGCTCACCGATCGACTGTGCGGCGACGATACCGACGGCCTCGCCGATGTCGACGAGCTTGCCGGTGGCCATCGAACGGCCGTAGCACGTGGCACACACGCCGGTGCCGGTGTCGCAGGTCAGGACCGAGCGGACCTTCACCTTGCGGATACCGGCCTCGAGCAGTGCCTCGATGGCGGGGTCGCCGAGATCGGAACCACGCTCGACGACGACGTTGCCGTCCTTGTCGACCGCATCGGTGGCGAGCGTACGGGCGTACGTGCTCGTCTCGATGTGGGCATCGCGGACCAGCTTGCCGGTCTCGTTGCCCTCGGCGTCGCGCTCGGGCTCGGCGATGACCATCTCGATGCCACGCGGCGTGCCACAGTCGACCTCGCGGACGATGACGTCCTGCGACACGTCCACCAGACGACGGGTCAGGTAACCCGAGTCGGCGGTACGCAGAGCGGTATCGGCCAGACCCTTACGCGCACCGTGCGTGTTGATGAAGTACTCGGCGACGGTCAGGCCCTCACGGAAGGAGGACTTGATCGGGCGAGGAATGAACTCGCCCTTCGGGTTCGTCACCAGGCCCTTCATACCCGCCAGCGAGCGGATCTGGGTCATGTTGCCCGCAGCACCGGACTTGACGATCGTGGGGATCGGGTTGTCGTCCGGGTAGTGCGCCTCCATGGCCTGACCGACCTCTTCGGTCGCTTCCTGCCACAGCTTGACGAGCGAATCGCGACGCTCGTCCTCGGAGAGCTTTCCTCGGTCGTACTGCCGCTGGATCGCGTCGGCCTGACCCTCGTAACGCTCGAGGATGTCCTTCTTCTCCGGCGGAACGAGCACGTCCGCCATCGAGATGGTGACACCCGAACGAGTGGCCCAGTAGAAGCCCGCGTCCTTGAGCTTGTCGACGGTCTGTGCGACGACGATCATCGGGTAGCGCTCGGCGAGATCGTTGATGATCGCGGCCTGACGCTTCTTCGGCATGATGTCGTTGACGAAGCCGTAGTTGACCGGCAGGAGTTCGTTGAACAGCACACGACCGAGGGTCGTGTCCGCCGTCCATGCCTGCCCGTACTTCCAGCCCTCGGGGAACAGCTCGGACTCGAGTTCACGCGGCGGACGCTGATGCGTGAGCCGCACCTTGATCGGAGCCTGAACCGAGAGCACGCCACGGTCGACAGCCATCTGAGCCTCGGCCGGGGACGAGTACACGCCCTGCTCCGGCTGATCTACGGCGGCCGGCTGGTACGCACCGGGAGCGTCTTCACGCAGACGGGTCAGGTGGTACAGACCGGTCACCATGTCCAGACGCGGCATGGCGAGCGGACGACCCGACGCCGGCGACAGGATGTTGTTCGAGGACAGCATCAGGATGCGGGCCTCGGCCTGCGCCTCCGCGGAGAGCGGGAGATGCACGGCCATCTGGTCACCGTCGAAGTCGGCGTTGAAGGCCTCACACACCAGCGGGTGGAGCTGAATGGCCTTGCCCTCGACGAGCTGCGGCTCGAACGCCTGGATGCCCAGACGGTGCAGCGTGGGAGCACGGTTCAGCAGAACCGGATGCTCGCTGATGACCTCTTCGAGGACATCCCACACCTGAGCGCGCTGACGCTCGACCATGCGCTTGGCGGACTTGATGTTCTGCGCGTGGTTGAGGTCGACGAGACGCTTCATGACGAACGGCTTGAACAGCTCGAGCGCCATCAGCTTCGGCAGACCACACTGGTGCAGCTTGAGCTGAGGACCGACGACAATGACCGAACGGCCCGAGTAGTCGACGCGCTTACCGAGCAGGTTCTGACGGAAACGACCCTGCTTGCCCTTGAGCAGATCGGACAGCGACTTGAGCGGGCGGTTGCCCGGACCCGTGACGGGCCGGCCACGACGACCGTTGTCGAACAGCGCGTCCACGGACTCCTGCAGCATCCGCTTCTCGTTGTTGACGATGATCTCGGGAGCACCGAGGTCGATCAGTCGCTTGAGGCGGTTGTTGCGGTTGATCACGCGGCGGTACAGATCGTTGAGGTCGGACGTCGCGAAACGGCCACCGTCGAGCTGAACCATCGGGCGGAGCTCCGGCGGGATCACCGGAACAGCGTCGAGCACCATGCCCATGGGCGAGTTGCCGGACTGCTGGAACGCCGCGACGACCTTGAGCCGCTTGAGCGCACGCAGCTTCTTCTGGCCCTTGCCGCTGCGGATGGTCTCGCGCAGCGACTCTGCCTCGGCGTTGATGTCGAAGTTCTCGATGAGCTTCTGGATCGCCTCGGCGCCCATGGCACCGGTGAAGTACTCCCCGTAGCGATCCTGCAGCTCGCGGTAGAGCATCTCGTCGACGATGAGATCCTTCGGCTTCAGCTTCGTGAAGGTGCTCCAGATCTCGTCCAGGCGATCGAGTTCGCGCTGCGAGCGGTCGCGCAGCTGACGCATCTCGCGCTCGCCGCCGTCCTTCACCTTGCGGCGGACGTCGGACTTGGCACCCTCGGCTTCGAGCTCGGCCAGGTCTGCTTCGAGCTTCTGGGCACGGGCCTCGAGGTCGGCGTCGCGCTGATCGGCGACAGCCTTCTTCTCGACCTCCATCTCGGCCTCGAGGGTCGAGAGTTCGTTGTGACGCAGGTCGTCGTCGACCGCGGTGATGACGTACGCAGCGAAGTAGATGATCTTTTCGAGATCCTTCGGAGCGAGGTCGAGCAGGTAGCCGAGACGGCTCGGCACACCCTTGAAGTACCAGATGTGGGTGACGGGTGCGGCCAGTTCGATGTGGCCCATCCGCTCACGACGCACCTTGGCGCGAGTCACCTCGACGCCGCAGCGCTCACAGATGATGCCCTTGAAGCGGACGCGCTTGTACTTACCGCAGTAGCACTCCCAGTCCCGGGTGGGGCCGAAGATCTTCTCGCAGAAGAGGCCGTCCTTCTCGGGCTTGAGCGTGCGGTAGTTGATGGTCTCCGGCTTTTTGACCTCGCCGTACGACCAGTTACGGATGTCCTCGGCGGTGGCCAGGCCGATCCGGAGTTCATCGAAGAAGTTGACGTCGAGCACGTAACTTCCTTTCCCCTGTGCGGGCTTTGTTGCTGCTAGTTGTCGCTATCGCTGCCGGGGCCCGATGCGGTACGTGTCCGGTTGTCCGGTTGCGTACCGCATCGGCTCGGCTCCTAGTTCGCGAGGTCGTCGACGGTGGCCGACTCGTTGCGGGAAAGGTTGATGCCCAGGTTGGCGGCAGCCCGTTCGAGATCCTCGTCGTCGCCGTCGGCCATCGTGATGGCCGCGCCGTCGCTGGAGAGCACCTCGACGTTCAGGCACAGCGACTGGAGTTCCTTGAGGAGCACCTTGAAGGACTCCGGGATACCCGGCTCCGGGATGTTCTCGCCCTTGACGATCGCCTCGTAGACCTTCACGCGGCCCACGACGTCGTCGGACTTGATGGTGAGAAGTTCCTGGAGCGTGTACGCGGCACCGTAGGCCTGCATGGCCCAGCACTCCATCTCACCGAAGCGCTGGCCACCGAACTGGGCCTTACCGCCGAGCGGCTGCTGGGTGATCATCGAGTACGGACCGGTCGAACGAGCGTGGATCTTGTCGTCGACCAAGTGGTGCAGCTTGATGATGTACATGTAGCCGACCGACACGGGGTACGGGAACGGCTCGCCGGAACGACCGTCGAACAAGGTTGCCTTGCCGTCCGGTCCGACCATGACTTCACCGTCACGGTTCGGCAGCGTCGACGCGAGCAGACCGGTCAGTTCCTCTTCACGGGCACCGTCGAACACCGGGGTGGCGATATTGGTGTCGGGCTCCGCCGACACCATCTCCTCGGCGAGGTTCTGTGCCCACTCGGGACGGCTGCCGTCATCGGCGATCTGGATGTTCCAGCCCGCCTTGCCGATCCAGCCGAGATGCGTCTCGAGGATCTGGCCGATGTTCATACGACGCGGAACACCGTGCGTGTTGAGGATGATGTCGACCGGCGTGCCGTCGGACAGGAACGGCATGTCTTCCTGCGGAAGGATCTTGCCGATGACGCCCTTGTTGCCGTGGCGGCCGGCGAGCTTGTCGCCGTCCTGGATCTTGCGCTTCTGTGCCACGTACACGCGGACGAGCTCGTTGACGCCGGGAGGAAGATCGTCGTCGTCCTCGCGCGAGAACACGCGGACGCCGATGACCTTGCCGGTCTCGCCGTGCGGAACCTTCAGCGACGTGTCGCGAACCTCGCGCGCCTTCTCACCGAAGATCGCGCGGAGCAGGCGCTCCTCGGGGGTCAGCTCGGTCTCGCCCTTCGGCGTGACCTTGCCGACGAGGATGTCGCCGTCGCGAACTTCGGCACCGATGCGGACGATGCCGCGCTCGTCGAGGTCCGCGAGGACCTCGTCGGAGACGTTCGGGATGTCCCGGGTGATCTCTTCGGCACCGAGCTTGGTGTCGCGGGCGTCGATCTCGTGCTCCTCGATGTGGATCGAGGTGAGCACGTCCTCCTCCACGAGGCGCTGCGACAGGATGATCGCGTCCTCGTAGTTGTGGCCTTCCCACGGCATGATCGCCACGAGCAGGTTCTTGCCGAGCGCCATCTCACCGTTCTGGGTGCAGGGGCCGTCGGCGAGGACCTGGCCGGACTCCACGCGCTGACCCTCGTCCACGATCGGACGCTGGTTGGAGCAGGTGCCCTGGTTGGAGCGATCGAACTTGCGCAGACGGTACGTCTTGCGCGTTCCGTCGTCGGCCATGACGGTGATGAAGTCGGCGGAAACCTCCTCGACGACACCACCCTTCTCGGTGACGATGACGTCGCCGGCGTCGACGGCGGCACGGAGTTCCATGCCGGTACCGACGATCGGCGATTCGCTGCGCACGAGCGGGACAGCCTGACGCTGCATGTTCGCGCCCATGAGGGCACGGTTGGCATCGTCGTGCTCGAGGAACGGAATCATCGCGGTGGCGACCGAGACCATCTGCCGGGGCGACACGTCCATGTACTCGACGGTGTCGGCGGCGACGTACTCGATCTCCGCGCCCTTCTTACGGACGAGCACGCGCTCTTCGGCGAATGTTCCGTCTGCTGCGATCGGCGAGTTCGCCTGCGCGATGAGGTAACGGTCCTCTTCGTCCGCGGTCAGGTAGGCAACCTCATCGGTGACGACGCCACCCTCGACCTTGCGGTACGGGGTCTCGATGAAACCGAACGGGTTGACCCGTGCGTACACCGACAGCGAACCGATCAGGCCGATGTTCGGGCCCTCAGGGGTCTCGATGGGGCACATGCGGCCGTAGTGCGACGGGTGGACGTCGCGGACCTCGAGGCCGGCGCGCTCACGCGAAAGACCACCGGGGCCCAGAGCGGACAGACGACGCTTGTGCGTCAGGCCCGACAGCGGGTTGTTCTGGTCCATGAACTGCGACAGCTGGGAGGTTCCGAAGAACTCCTTGATCGCGGCCACGACGGGACGGATGTTGATCAGGGACTGCGGGGTGATGGCCTCGACGTCCTGAGTGGTCATCCGCTCGCGAACCACACGCTCCATGCGGGACAGGCCCACGCGGATCTGGTTCTGGATGAGCTCACCGACGGTGCGCAGGCGACGGTTACCGAAGTGGTCGATGTCGTCGACCTCGACGGGAACCTCGACGCCGCCGGGGACGGTCATCTTGTTCTCACCCGCGTGCAGACGCACGAGGTACTCGATCGTGGCGACGATGTCTTCCTCGGTGAGGGTGGACGCCTCGATCGGCTGGCCGGTGTTCAGGCCCAGCTTCTTGTTGATCTTGTAGCGACCCACGCGAGCGAGGTCGTAGCGCTTGTCCTTGAAGAAGAGGTTTTCCAGCAGGGTCTGCGCGCTCTCCTTGGTCGGCGGCTCACCCGGGCGGAGCTTGCGGTAGATATCGAGCAGCGCCTCATCGGTGCCGGCCGTGTTGTCCTTCTCGAGCGTCGACATCATGATCTCGGAGAACCCGAAACGCTCGACGATCTGCTCGGTGGACCAGCCGAGCGCCTTGAGCAGCACCGTGACGGGCTGACGGCGCTTGCGGTCGATGCGGACACCGACGGTGTCGCGCTTGTCGACGTCGAACTCGAGCCACGCACCGCGACCCGGGATGACCTTGACGCTGTGCAGGTCCTTCTCGGTGCTCTTGTCGACGGACTTGTCGAAGTACACGCCCGGAGAACGTACGAGCTGCGACACGACGACGCGCTCAGTGCCGTTGATGACGAACGTGCCCTTGTCGGTCATCATCGGGAAATCACCCATGAAGACCGTCTGGCTCTTGATTTCGCCGGTGTTGTTGTTGATGAACTCCGCCGTGACGAACAGCGGAGCGGCGTACGTCATGTCCTTGTCCTTGCACTCCTCGACAGAGGCCTTGACCTCGTCGAAGCGCGGATCGGAGAAGGAGAGAGACATCGAGCCCGAGAAGTCCTCGATGGGCGAGAGCTCGTGGAGGATCTCTTCGAGACCGCCGACGGCACTGCCGTTGAGGCGTTCGGCAGCCTTTGCGCGCCAGCGCTCGGATCCGATCAACCATTCGAAGGAATCTGTTTGTATATCGAGGAGTCCTGGGACTTCGAGAGGCTCGCGAATTTTCGCGAACGACACCCTCTTCGGGGCTCCGGGGATTCCGGCTACTGCCTTGGTCTGGCTAGAGACTGCCAAGATGCGTCCTTCCAGCACCTCACGCGGGACGCTCCAACCGGTGCGACCGCCGCTGTACCTGCTTCTTCATGTGGGGCGTTTTCGCTGGTTACAACCCGAACGAGAACTCCACCGAAGAACCGGGACGATCTCACCCTCGGGGTGAAATCCAACTCGGCAAACGAGGAGTGGACAGGAGGCAGCCAGCGCAAAGAACGAGCCTACACCAAGAAAATGCAGATGTCCACAGGGGTGCCTCAAAGAAACCTGGCAAGCGGCTGGAAGGAACGAACCGCACAGGCGTACCGATAGAGTGACCGTTCACGCGCTCCGCGTCAAGCCTTGCGCGGGACCGAGATCGTGCGAATCCTTGCCGTCACCCCGCGGGTCGTCACCGGTCCCGAATCTCCGACACCAGCCACTGCCCGTCGGTCTTCTCCATCCGCACCAGCACGGGTGCCTGCGCACTCCCCTGCGCGATACCGTCGCCGGTCGCGCTGACGTTGATGTAGGCGGCGACCTCGGCCTGTGTCTCGTCGAGCACAGATGTACCGATGTGCAGGACGTTCACCTCCGTCACAGTGCGCGTCTGGATCGCAGCCTGCTTGGTCACCTCTGCCGTCGCATCGAACTCCTCGAGGCGCTCCTGGGTCAGCAACCCACGGATCTCCGCGAAGTCCTCGTCGATGGTCTCGTAGTTGTACCCGTGCATGGCCTCGATCGCGTGCTTGGCGGCGTCGGTGACCTCGCGGGTGGCCGCGGCATCGACCCACGCCTCGTTCGACACGCTCGTCCCCGGACGGAAGGCGGCAACGACGGCCACCGCGGCGAGTACGAGCGCGACCACGCCGATCGCCAGCACAGAACGCATGCTCCGGTTTCTGTGTGCCGGCTTCGCTGCTGACGCGGTGCCGGACACGCGGGCGAGCGGCGTCACGCCGTCCGTCTTCGCGTCGTCGGTCTTCGCGTCGTCCGTCTTCCCATCGTCGGGTGTCGCGTCGTCTGATGCGGCGTCGCCAGATGTCGCGTCGGCGCGCGCGCCGGGTTCGACCGTCGACACCGCGCCGGTATCGGAGGGCTCGACCACAGGCGACTCCGACGCGGACTTCTCGACGACGGGCGCCTCACGGGCCGGCCCGTCTCCCGCAGACGAGTCGGCAACAGGTGTCTCGGCAGCAGGTGCCTCCACCCCCGGTGTCTCGACCGCAGGTGTTTCGGCCGCAGGGTTCTCGGCGGCAGGGTTCTCCGCGGCAGCACCCTCGTCGATGGGGCGGTCGTTCGAGGCGTCGTACGACCGCGCACGAGTGGACCCCGCGATCTTCGGGCGCCGACGCGGCGGTCCGAACTGTCCGGGATTCCGTCGCTGCGGTGGCACTACACACACTCCTTCATCGGTTCGAGCAGACTCGTGCGCGGGAAACGCTCGCCGGCTCTCACGGTCCCTCGGTCCCCTCCGGGGCGGGCTCGACCGGGGCAGGTTCGGCCGGAGCGGGTTCGGCCGGAGCGCCGTCGCCGGCTTCCGGCGGTGCCGCACCCGGGGCGGGTCCGGCCTCCATCTGCACCGAGCCGAGAGGCTCGATCGTCTCGGCCTTCCACACGCCGCCGTCCTCCCGGAGAGAGACGTTGACCGACACCTTGTTGGTCACGAAGTTCTGCGGCGTCGTGGTGCGTACCGCGAGCACCACCAGCGCCTTCGCGACATCGTCGTCGGTGTTCAGCTCGGTGAGCGTTCCGAACAGCACTTCGCCGGACATGCTCGTCCCGGTCTGGGCTACCTGATCGCGGATCTGCTGCTCGGTGGCGGCCAGATCGTTTTCGAGCGCCTCACCCGTGATGGACGACCGCATGTTCTCGATCGACGCATCGACGTTCTCCGCATCGACGCTGTTGAGGTTGATCGCCGCCTGGTACGCACCCGAGAGGGCGGCGTCCCGCGCATCGGCGACCGGCCTATCGACGAAAAGCGCCCTGCCCCAGCCGTACCCGAACCACACTGCGGCGCCGAGTGCGACCACGGCCAGCACGCTCACGATTGCCAGTGCCCACGTGCGCGACGAACTGCGGCCGGTCCGGTGCGGCTCCTTCTCCGAAGACGTCCGCTCGTCGGGGCCGACGACGGATGTTCCTGATGCACTCACTCCAACAACCTACTCACTGCTCACTTGGGGGTGACTCCGAGCAACGGCGCCAGCTGCGTCGCCACGGGGTTCAGATTCAGACGGTCCGGGTCCTTCTTCGGCGTGAAGTCCCAGGGCTGGATCGTCGCCGGATCGGCGAACACGATCCGGTTGGCGCTGCGCACACCGGTGACGCTCCCCTGCGGCACCTCGCACGACGCTTCGGTGTTGAACGGGAAGTCCTGCTGGGTGTCGTCGAAGTTCGGATCCTCGGCTCTCATCCGGGCAAGGATCTCCTGCGTTCCTTCGTACCCGATGGTGCACGACGGCGGGTTGTTCGTCTCCAGGATGATCCCCTGCTTGACCGTGCCGTCGCCGGGCGCGACGGTACCCGCACTGCCCGCGACCGCGGGCAGGAACGCAAGCAGCGGCTGCAGAGCGATCGCCTGCGGGGCGAGGGCTTCCCCGAGCGAGGCGAGATTGGTGAGATTCGCGGTGAGGCCCGGTCCGGAACCGGCGATGAGCTGCGACAGCTGGTCGCTCGCGTCGGTTCCGGTCTCGATCAACCGCCGGATATCCGGGTCGCTGTCGCGCAACTGCGCCGTGACGAGTTCCAGGTCGGAACTGAACTGCCGGATCGACGACGACTGCTCGGACTGGGTGTCGAGCACCGTCTGGCTGTCACGAATCAATGCGAGTGTCTGCGGGAGGTACTGCACCCCGGACTCACTGAGTCCCGCGAGCGAATCGACCAGCAACTGCAGGTCGCCTCCTCGCCCGTCGAGAGCGGCACCGAGTTCGGTCACCACGGTGCGCAACGGTTCGACAGGCACCGAGTTCACGAGTTCGCTCGTGCTGACGAGCAGATCTTCGACCGGTGTCGGCAGATCCTCGGCGGTGGACTCCACCACCGAGCCTTCGACGAGATACGGGCCGTCGGCGCTCGTGGGCCGGAGGTCCACGTACTGCTCGCCGATCGCCGAACGGTTCGCCACCACGGCACGGGTTGCCGCGGGAATCGAAGGGCCACCGTTGTCGAGGCGCAACTCGACGTCGATGCCGTCGGCGGTGAGGGTCATCGGTCCGACCCGGCCGACAGGCACACCCAGGTAGGTGACCTCGGCGTTCTCGAAGACACCGCCCGAGTCGGGGAACCGTGCGCTCACGGTGTACTGCCCGAAACCCAACAGGTTGTCGAGCCGCACATAACGGGCACCGACGTACAGGAGGCCGAGGACGGCGATCACCACGAACGCCACCAACTGGAACCGCACGAGACGTGATCTCACTGTCCACCCCCGAATCCGAGACCGTTCAACAATCCCTCCAGCGGGTTCGAGGGTGCGGGTGCTGCCCCTTCGTTACCGGGCGGAGCTCCCCCGGTCCCTGCCGCGGCCTCACCGAGGCCCGGGATGTCGATACCTTCCGGCAGCGACACCCCTTCCGGCAGTTCCAGCCCGGGCAGCGTCGGCAGGGGAAGTTCGGGGACCAGCGAGACGGTCGGCCAGCCGACTGCAGGACCGTTTCCGTTGTAGTACGGGTTCGAAGGATCGACGACCGGCTTCGGGTTGCCGAATTTGGGCTGCCGGTATTCCGGCTCGCCCTGACCCACGCCGAGCGCGGCCAGCGCATCACCGATCTGCAGATCCACGGCGAGGAACAGGTTCACCGAACCACCGAGCGCGATCCGTTCCACGCCGTCCGGGAAGGGCACCGTGGGAATGAACGGCAGAGCCTCGACGAGGTCGTCTCCCGACGCGGCGAGTTGCTGCAAGGTCGGGCGCAGTGCCAGCAGATCCGCGATGAGGTCTTCCTTCGACTGTTCGAGCACGCCGACACCGGCGACGCCCAGCCTGTCCAGTTGGGCGAGCAGTTCGGTCAGCTCGGGACGCTGTTGTTCGAGCACTTCCGTGGCCACGGGCAGCTCGTCGAGTACCGCGGCGATCTTGTCGTTCTGCTCGGCGACCCGCACGGTGAGCGCATCGAGACCGTCCAGCGCACGCGTGATGTCGTTGCGTTGCTCGTCGAGTCCGGTGATGAGGGTTTCGGCCTGTTCGAGCAGGCTCCTCGTCGTGCCTTCCCTGCCGTCGAACGCGCTGGAGAGTTCCTTCACCACCGGTGCGATCTGACCGACGCCACCACCGTTGAGCAACAGCGACAGAGCACCCAGAACAGGTTCGATCTCGGTGGCGTGGCGGGTGCGATCGAGCGGAATGACGTCTCCGTCGGAGAGCCTGCCGACCGGGGGCTCGTCCTCGGGCCTGGTGAGCTGGACGAACTTCTCACCGAGCAAACTGGTCTGCTCGACGGAGGCGAACGAGTTCTGCGGCAGATCCACCGCGGAATCGAGCACGATCGCCACGTCCGCGGTCCAGCCGTCGTTCGGTGCCACCCCGATCGACTCCACGCGGCCCACGGGGACGCCGTCGACCTTCACCGTCGATTGGGGGACGAGGTCGAGGACGTCCTCGAACTGGATCGCAACCCGGATCGGCGAACTACCGACATCCGCGCCGCCGGGGAGCGGAACGCCGGAGAGTCCGCCACAGCCCGACACCGCGAGCGCGACCACACATGCGCCCGCGCCGAGAACGGTGGCCCGCGCCGACCTGACCGTGCCGCTCACCGGGTACCCCCTTGACCTTCGAGATCGAGCCGGGGTGATTCGACACCCGGCACCGTGCCCGGAACGACCTGACGCTGAATGTTCTCGCCGCTGAGAATTCCGAACGGGAGGATCAGGTCCGGGGTTTTCTGGGCCGCGGTGACCTGCCCCGCGATGACGTCGCACCGGTCGATGAGCGGTTGCATCTGCCTGCCGAGTTGCTCGAAGCGCGGGTCACCCGGCACGAGCCGGCCCACGTCGATGAGATTGCACACCGCACCGGCAGGGTCCTGCAGGTCGGTCAGGACGAGACGCGACGCCAGAACGCCGGCTTCCGCGTCGTACGAATTGACGAGGTTGCTCACGGCGAGCGGCAGCAGGGTGAGCGAGTTCACCAGCGACTCCCGGCGCTCCGCGAGCGTGGTGGTGATCGGCACGAGGGCGTCGACGTTGTCCTTGAGTGCGGTCTGGTTGTCGCGCACGAAGGTCGCGACCTCCCCGAGCGTCACCGAGAGCTGGTTCACCGCCTGTCCGAGATTCTCGCGTTCGCCGGCGAGGAACCCCGACAGGTCCGCGAGCTGGGTGTTGAATTGGCGGACCTGCTGGTCGTTGGCGGCCAGTGCGCTGACGAAGACCTGCAGGTTCTCGATCGTGCCGAACAGATCGCCGCGCGATTCGTTGAGGGTCCGTGCGGCCGAGGACAGCTGATCGATGCTCTGTCCGAGTGCGGCACCGTTGCCCGCCAGGTTTTCTGCACCCACCTCGACGAACTCGGTCAGAGCCCCGTCGCGGTTGGCGCCTTCGGGCCCGAGAGCGCGCGACAGGTCGTCGATGCTCGCATAGAGCTGATCGACTTCCACCGGAGTGGCGGTGCGCTCCCGTTCGATCACCGCGCCGTTCTCCATCTTGTCGCCGCCGGAGTAGGCGGGAGTGAGCTGGACGTAGCGGTCGGCCACCACGGAGGGGCTGATCTGCACGGCCTGCGCGTCGGCGGGGATGTCCACACCCCGGTCGACACGGATACCGACTTTCACCACGTCGCCCTGCGGTTCGACGGAGGTCACCGTGCCGACCTCGACGCCCAGGACACGCACACCGGAACCTTGGTAGATACCGACACTGTTGTCGAAATAGGCCGTGATGTTCGTCGTTCCGGCCCGAGTCCACAGCCACCAGCCGCCTGCACCGGCCGCGACCACCACCGCCACCACGAGGGCGATGATCGCGATGCGGTTGCGACCCGAGCGGGTGTCACGGTCTTCGGAGTGCGCCATCAGTTCACTCCTTCCAGCTGGCGGACGGGATCGCGGTAGCCCGGAATCTCGGGCAGCCCCGGCGGCGTGAGGTTGACGATGACCTGGTCGAACCAGCGACCGTTACCGACGACGTTGGAGTAGACGCGAACGAACGGTTCGTACAACTCCACCGCTCGGGCGAGGTTGTCGTTGTTCTCCTGCAGGGTCTGCACGACTCCGCGTAGCTGCTGCAATGCCGGGCCGATGGATTCCTCGTTCTCCTGCACCAGACCGGACAGCTCGGTGGAGAGCCGTTTGGTTCCGTCGAGGAGCTGGGATATCGCCTGCTGACGGTTGTTCAGTTCGGCGACGAGCAAGGCGCCGTCGCTCAGAAGCCGGTTGAATTCGACGTTCCGGTCCGCGAGCACCTTCGAGACGTTGCTCGTCGCGCCGAGCAGTTTCTTCAGCTCCTGGTCGCGGCTGGCGACGGTCTCCGAAAGCCGGCTCACCCCGTCGAGCGACGCCCGGAAGTCGTCGGGAGTTTCGGAGAACGCCTCGGAAAGTGCCTCGAAACCGGTAGCGAGCTGGTCGGTATCGATCTCGCCGATAGTCGTGGCTGCCGACGAGAACGCCTCGATCACGTCGTACGGCGCGACCGTGCGTTCCATCGGGATGCGTGTGTCGGCGTTGAGGACCTCGGTGCCACGCGGGTCCAGGGCGAGATACTTCTGGCCCAGGATCGTCTTGATCTGGATCGAGGCGGACGTGTCGTTGCCGACCCACGCGTCCTGCACCTTGAAGGAGACGACGACGCGGTCGCCCTCGAGTTCGACACCGGTGACCTGGCCGACCTTGACCCCGGCAATGCGTACTTCGTTGCTGGGCTTGAGACCGGCGGCTTCGCTGAATTCGGCTTCGTAGGTGACGCCCGCTCCGATGATCGGCAGCGAACCGAGAAAGAAGGCGGACACTGTGGCCAGCAGAATTACGACGATGCCCAGGGCACCGGCTGCGGCCGGACTGCGGCGTTTACTCATCGTCCCTGCAACTCCTGCATCCCGTCCTGCGTGCATCGCTGCGCCGCATTCGTGTAGATGGGTTGGTTCACGGTGGGGAGACCCGTCGGCAGGTTCAGGTAGGGAATCGATCCGGGGCCGGCCACGATGTCGATACCGCACAGATAGAACTGGAACCACGAACCGTAGCTCGCGACCCTGCCGAGCTTTTCCAACTTGACCGGAAGGGTCTCGAGCACCTTGTCGAGATCGTCACGGTTCGCGTTGAGCGTGGAGGAGACCTGTTCGAGGGCAGTGATCGACTGCGAGATCGACGGGCGTGTCGGTTCGAGTACGTCCGAGACCGCGTCGGTCAGACCTGCGAGCGACTGGACCGCCGAACCGACCGTGTCGCGGTCGGCGGCGAGACCGCTGACCAGTGCCTGCGTGTTGACGAGCAGCGAGTCGAGTTGCCGATCGCGCTCGTCGACCGTCGCCAGGACGGTGTTGAGATTGTCGATCACGGCACCGATCACCCTGTCCTTGTCCGCGATGGTGTTGGTGAGGCTCGCGGTGCTGCGCACGAGGTCGCTGACGGTACCGGCCTCCCCTTGGAAGACCTGGATGATCTGGTACGACAACTTGTTCACGTCATCGGCGCTGAGTGTCTGGAACAGCGGTCTGAACCCGTCGAACAGCGTGGTGAGGTTGACGGCCGGCCGGGTCCGTTCGAGCGGGATGGTCTCGCCCGCCGTCATTTTCATTCCCTGTTTGCTCTCGCCCTCGGCGAGCGCGATGTAGCGCTGACCCACCAGGTTACGGAACCTGATCGTCGCTGTCGCACCGGCGGGGATCCAGTCGCGCTGTTCGAGCGAGAAGGTGACGCGGGCTTCGCGGTCGTTGACGATCGCGATCTTGTCCACCTGCCCGACCCGCACGCCTGCGATGCGCACGTCGTCACCCTCGTTGAGCGAGGTGACGTCGGAGAAGATTGCGTGGAACTTCGTACCGCCGCCACCGCCGACACTGGCGATCGTGGCCGCGAGGATACCTGTCGCGACAATCGTGACGAGGGCGAAGACGATGAGCTTGGTCAAAGGGGCGACAAGGCTTTTCATCCGATGCTCACCTCCGTCCCTCGCATCGCCGGTGCACCCAGCCGGGTGGTCCAGGTGGGTACGTCTTCCGGTGCCATACCGGCGGCCTGGCCGTAGATCACGTCGAGTGTGTCCTGCTCCGCGTTCGAACCGGTGTAGGACACCGTCGACGTCGTGTCGGGCGAGGTACCGATGATCTCGCTCACCGCGTCCGGCACACCCGAGCCCTCGGGTGCCGGGAACATCGGAATGTTCGCGGGCCCGGGATTACGCGAGGGGACCTGGTAGGACCCGTCGTTGACCGAGCCGCCCGGGTACTGCGGAAACTTCCGTCCGGGCGCGGTGACGTCGAGGTAGCAGGCCGGACCACGGTCGTCGAGGAGCCGGGGTTCGTCCTGATTGGGAAGGTACCGCCCCTTGGGATTGGTGAACTGGATATTGGCGCGCACACCGGGGAACGGGTCGTCCGCAGCGAGCACTCCGGCCGCCGCGGGCAGCGCATCGGCGAAGCCTTTGAACGTGCACGGGAACGACGGAGAGTATCGGGCGAGCAGTTGCAGCGCCTCCTTCGAATCGGCCGACAGGCTGATGATCGAGTTCGCGTTCGTGTCGACGAAATCCGCGGTGACCGACGACGCGCCGGTGGCACTGGCGAGCAGTGTCCGGATCTGGTTCTGCTGCTCGACCACCGTGCCGCCCGTGGTCCGCAGGTTGTCCAGTGCGTCGACGAGGTCCGGGGCCGCGTCCGCGTAGGTCTGGGAGAAGTCGGCGAGTCCTCGCAGGTCCTCCTGCAGCGTGGGCAGTTCGACGTTGACTTCACGGAACACCTGCTCGAGCTGGTCGACCGTACGGCCGAGTGTTTCGCCGCGTCCGCTCAGGCCCTGCGCGAGGGCGCCGAGAGTGTTCGCGAGATCCTGCGGGGGAATCGCCTGGAGCAGCGGAAGAAGCCCGTCGAGCACTTCGCTCAGTTCCGCGGTGCGTCGGCCGGTGTCCTGCATCAGCACGTCACCGGGCTGCACGGGGTCGGCCGGCTCGTCCGGGATGATCAGCGAGATGTACCGCTCGCCGAAAAGCGTCTTGGGAAGCAACTGGGCCGTGGCGTTGGACGGGATCTTGTCCACCATGTCGGGATTCAGTGCCAGATGCGCCGTGACCCGGCCTTCTTCCGCACTCGTGCCGCGGACCTCGCCCACGTTCACGCCTCGAACCTTGACGTCGGCGTTCTGGGGAAGCGCGTTTCCGATGCTGTCGGTGAGCACGTCGACTTCCACGATCTTGGTGAACGTCTTGTTGTAGACCGCCACGGTGAAATACAGGAACAAGCCCACGACGAGGAAGAACACCAGGCCGAGCACGCGCCGTCGCAGCACCGAAGTGGGTTCGCTCATCCGGCAATCCTCACCGTCGTCGTCGTGCCCCAGATCGCGAGGCTCAGGAAGAAGTCGAGCACGGCGATCGTGACGATGGCGGTGCGGACCGCCCGCCCTACCGCTACGCCGACGCCTGCCGGGCCACCGCTGGCGTGGAAGCCGTAGTAGCAGTGGATCAGAATGAGCACGAACGCGAAGACCAGCACTTTTCCGAACGAATAGAGTACGTCCGCGGGTGGCAGGAACAAGTAGAAATAGTGGTCGTACGACCCACTGGACTGGCCGTTGAACAGAGTGCTGATCACGCGCGTCGCAAGGTATGCCGCGAGCAGGCCGATGATGTAGAGCGGGATGACCGCCACGAAACCGGCGATCATGCGCGACGTCACGAGGAACGGGACGGACGGCACGGCCATCACTTCGAGTGCATCGATCTCTTCGCTGATGCGCATCGCGCCCAGTTGGGCGGTGAAACCGCAGCCGACGGTGGCAGACAACGCGAGCGCCGCGACCACCGGTGCGAGTTCGCGGGTGTTGACGTACGCCGACAAGAAGCCTGTGAGCACCGAGGAGCCGAGCTGCTCGAGCGCCGCGAAGCCCTGGAGCCCCACCACGACGCCGGTGAATCCCGACATCATGGCGATGACGCCGATCGTGCCGCCGATGACTGCGAGCGCGCCGCTTCCGAAGGTGACCTCGGCGAGCAGCCGGAGCACTTCCTTGCGGTAGTGGGTGATGGTTCGCGGTGTCCATGCGACGGCACGCGCGTAGAAGGACATCTGTTCGCCGGCGCGATCGAGCACGTTCAGCGGAGCGCGCAGCACTTTGCGACCCCGGAGAAGGACGAGATCTCCGCGGCCTTTCGAGATTGTCATGGCGTCAAGATCCCTTCGCAGGTACAACCTGCAGATACACCATCGTCAAGATCAGGTTGGCGAAGAAGAGCAACAGGAACGTGATGACCACGGTCTGGTTCACTGCCTCCCCCACGCCCTTCGGCCCGGGGCCTGGGTGCAAGCCCTTGTAGCACGCGACCACGCCGGCGATGAGACCGAAGATCGCTGCCTTGAGTTCGGCGACGTACAGATCGGGTAGCTGGGCGAGCGCCGAGAAGGACGCGAGATACGCACCGGGTGTACCGCCCTGCAGGACGACGTTGAAGAAGTAACCACCTGCGATGCCCACGACGGAGACGAGACCGTTGAGCAGCAGCGCCACGAGCACCATGGCCAGTACGCGAGGCACGACGAGACGTTGCACCGGGTTGATACCCAGCACTTCCATCGCGTCGATCTCCTCCCGGATGGTCCGTGATCCGAGGTCGGCGGTGACCGCCGAGCCCGCTGCCCCGGCGATCAGCAGAGCTGTCACGATCGGACTGCCCTGCTGGATCACCGCGAGCACACTGGCCGCGCCGGTGAACGACTCGGCACCGAGCTGCTTGATCAGCGAACCGGTCTGGAGCGAGACGACCGCGCCGAACGGGATAGCCACGAGCGCGGTGGGCAGGATCGTCACACTGGCGATGAACCACGCCTGCTCGATGAATTCGCGGAACTGGAACGGTCGGCGGAACGTGTTCCTCACGACGTCGACGAAAAGCTCGACGATATTTCCGGCTTGGGTGAGTGCGCCGTGCGCGGGACGCAACAGCGAGCTACCAGCCCCCATCTAATCTCCTACTTCTGGCCCTCCGGCTGACCGTGCTGCTCTGGGGAGTACACGGGAATTACCTGCGTGTCCGCATCGAGATCATCGTGGTATCCCGATGCCTGACCGTGCTGTCCCGGTGCGGCCATCGGCGTGTCGTCTTCGTCGAGCGATTCGAGGATCGCGCTCTGGGCGACGGACGGAAGCGTGTGCAGGATCTGCCGCACACGGTCCTTCCGGCGCGCGACGGCCTGACGGAACGGCATACCGGGAGTGGCTTTCATCTGCGGCACGATGCCTTCGACATCCTCGACACCGCCGGCGTGGTGACCTGCGTCGACGAGCGCCTGCTCGTGAGCCATCTGCGCCTCGTCCTTCTCCTCCGACATGCCGATCGGGCCGATCATCGTGCCGTTGAGGAACTGCTTGACCACCGGCTCGTCCGAGGTCAGCAGCACCTCACGCGGACCGAACATCACCAACTGGCGGCGGAACAGCATGCCGATGTTGTCGGGCACCGTGCGAGCGAGGTTGATGTTGTGCGACACGATGAGGATAGTCGCGTCGATCTCGGCATTGATGTCGATCAGAGTCTGCGAGATGTATGTGGTCCGGACCGGGTCGAGGCCGGAGTCCGGCTCGTCGACCAGGATGATCTCGGGGTCGAGCACCAGCGCACGGGCCAGGCCCGCGCGCTTGCGCATACCGCCGGAGATCTCACCGGGCAGTTTGTCTTCCGCGCCGAGCAGACCGACCAGTTCGAGCTTGCTCATCACGATCTTGCGAACGTCGGACTCGGACTTCTTGGTGTGCTCCCGCAGGGGGAAGGCAACGTTGTCGTACAGGTTCATCGAGCCGAACAGCGCGCCGTCCTGGAACAGCACGCCGAACAGTTTGCGGATCTCGTAGAGTTCCTTGCTCGAGCACTGCAGGATGTCGGTGCCATCGATGATGATCGAGCCCTGCTCCGGGCGCAGCAGGCCGATCAGCGACTTCAGGAATACCGATTTACCCGTACCGGAAGGTCCGAGCAGCACGCTCACCTCACCGGGAGGGAGGGTCAGAGTCACGTCCTGCCAGATTCGCTGCGAGCCGAAGGACTTGGTCAGTCCCTCGACGGACACCTCGACGCCCACGATTACCTCCGCGCTCTTCGATCCCGTTCCCGATGTGGGTTGCGCCACTCTATCGCATCGACGTGGTGCCCGTGACAAGTGACCCTACTCCAAAGTAAGTAAAGGAATCACCAAGGGCCAACATAGGTGAACTTATGCCCTGACCTGCGCCGATGCCGTCCCGCACCCGAAGTGTCCGGACGCAGGGGGCCGTTCGGGGTCGGCGACGGCCCCGCAAGCCCGGAAATACCGAAAAGACCGCCCCCACGGAACACATCCGTGGGGGCGGTCTTCGGAGTAACGCCGCACGAGAGGGACGGAGACCGTCCCGCCCGCGCAAGGGAAACCGTCTTACTTGACGGAAACCTTGGCGCCGGCATCCTCGAGCTTCGCCTTGGCAGCCTCTGCAGCGTCCTTGGCAACCTTCTCCAGGATCGGCTTCGGAGCACCCTCGACGAGGTCCTTGGCTTCCTTCAGGCCCAGGCCGGAGACGATCTCGCGAACGACCTTGATGACCTGGATCTTCTTCTCGCCGGCACCTTCGAGGATGACGTCGAACTCGTCCTGCTCTTCAGCAGCCTCGGCAGCAGCGGCCGGAGCGCCGGCAGCGGCAACGGCGACCGGAGCAGCAGCGGTGACCTCGAAGGTCTCCTCGAATGCCTTCACGAACTCCGAGAGCTCGAGCAGGGTCAGTTCCTTGAACGCGTCGAGCAGCTCTTCGGTGGTGAGCTTCGCCATGATGGCGGTCCTTCCTGTAAGTCCCATGTCGCTGATCCGCGACCGGATGGGATGGTGCACGCCGGAGCGTGCGTGGATTTGTTCAGCGATACGCGGTGATGCGGATCAGCGTCAGGCTGCCTCTTCGGCTTCCTTCTTCTCCTGCAGGGCGGCCGCAAGGCGAGCCACCTGCGAAGCGGGAGCATTGAACAGACTCGCGGCCTTTGCCAAGTTGCCCTTCATCGCGCCGGCGAGCTTGGCCAACAGCACCTCGCGGGACTCGAGGTCCGCGATCTGGTTGACCTGGTCCACGGACAGCATGCCGCCGTCCATGTACCCGCCCTTGATGACGAGTGCCTTGTTGTCCTTAGCGAAGGCCTTGAGAGCCTTCGCTGCGTCCACCGGCTCGCCCTTGACGAACGCGATGGCGGTCGGACCGACGAACAGATCGTCGAGACCCTCGACGCCCGCCTCTGCGGCGGCACGCTTGACCAGGGTGTTCTTGGCGACGGAGTAGGTAGCACCCTCTCCGAGAGCGCGACGCAGCTCAGTCAGACTTCCCACCGAAAGACCACGGTATTCCGTGATCACGGCGGCCGTCGAGCTCTTGAACTGCTCGGTGATCTCCGCAACTGCGGAAACCTTCTCGGGCTTTGCCATACTTCGCCTCCTCTCAGTAACAGTCGTTTTCCCGGTGTCCCGAATGGGACGTCCCACCGGGAACCGTCGGGCCGGGAACGACAAACGCCCCGGCGCAGGGCACACGGGGCGTGAGAGAGGGATCAGAACCGCACGGAGGCGATCGTTTCGCAACTCCCCTAACCTCGTCCTCCTGCGTGGGCCGCCGGATGAATCCGGACCTTCAACCGATGCTGCAAGCAACCTCGGTGACCAACGGTCTTTGGTAGAACATGATCGGGGTGGAGATCGGCACAATGCCGAACTACCCAGCTACTGTAGCGGAACACGCCGGTAGAACGCAAAACGGCCGGCACAGGGATCCTGTGCCGGCCGTTCGGAGTGCGTACTCGCGTGAACGAGCGATCTACTCTGCAGTCTCGAGAAGGTTACGCGTGCGCTGCGGATCCACCGGGATGCCCGGTCCGGTGGTCGTAGCGATCGTGATCTTCTTGATGTAGCGGCCCTTCGCGCTCGAGGGCTTCACACGGAGCACCTCGTCGAGGGCAGCCGCGTAGTTCTCGACCAGCTTGGTGTCGCCGAAGGATGCCTTACCGATCACGAAGTGAAGGTTGGCGTTCTTGTCGACGCGGAAGTTGATCTTGCCGCCCTTGATGTCCGTGACAGCCTTCGCGACGTCCGGCGTGACCGTGCCGGTCTTCGGGTTCGGCATGAGGCCACGCGGGCCGAGGACACGCGCGATACGACCGACCTTGGCCATCTGGTCCGGCGTCGCGATCGCGGCGTCGAAGTCCAGCCAGCCACCCTGAATCCGCTCGATCAGGTCCTCTGCACCGACGACGTCGGCGCCTGCGGCCTCTGCCTCGGCAGCCTTCTCGCCGACGGCGAAGACGATGACGCGAGCGGTCTTACCCGTGCCGTGGGGCAGGTTGACCGTGCCGCGGACCATCTGATCGGCCTTGCGGGGGTCGACGCCGAGGCGCATTGCGACCTCGACCGTGCTGTCGCTGTTCTTCGAGCCTGTCTCCTGCGCGAGCTTTGCGGCTGCGAGGGGGCTGTAGAGCTTGTCGGAATCGATCTTCTCGGCGGCGGCGAGGTATGCCTTGCTGCGCTTTGCCATGTTCTTTCCTAACTTCTCACCCTGCGGTGAATGGTTCGGGAGTGGTTGCGGACCTGGCCGGCCCTCCCACGTGGTGGTGCTGCAGCCGGACGGGAACGTGTCCCTTCCGACCGGTGAGGGATTCTCAGCCCTCGACCGTGATGCCCATCGAACGCGCGGTGCCGGCGATGATCTTCGCGGCGGCCTCGACGTCGTTGGCGTTCAGGTCTTCCTGCTTGGTCTTGGCGATCTCGCGCACCTGATCCATGGTCACCGTGGCGACCTTGGTCTTGTGCGGCTCGCCGGAGCCCTTCTGCACGCCCGCTGCCTTGAGCAGCAGCTTGGCAGCCGGAGGCGTCTTCAGCTTGAAGTCGAACGAGCGGTCTTCGTAGACCGTGATCTCGACCGGCACGACGTTGCCGCGCTGCGACTCGGTCGCTGCGTTGTACGCCTTGCAGAACTCCATGATGTTGACGCCGTGCTGACCCAGCGCGGGGCCGACCGGAGGCGCCGGATTGGCCGCGCCGGCCTGGATCTGGAGCTTGATGAGCCCGGCGATCTTCTTCTTCTTGGGGGGCATCTCTATTCCTAAGTTTCTTGCTCGGTGTGGTTCTTGCGTATTGCTACTGCAAGCTTTCGTGCGTCAGATCTTCGAAACCTGCGTGAAGGACAACTCCACGGGGGTTTCACGACCGAAGATCGACACCAGGACCTTGAGCTTCTGCTGCTCGGCGTTTACTTCGCTGATGGACGCGGGCAGCGTAGCGAACGGACCGTCCATCACGGTCACGGACTCCCCGACCTCGAAGTCCACCTCGATGGTGGGCTTCGACGACGCGGCGGCCGACTGCTCGCCGGCGGCCGACGTTCCGGCCGCAGGCTTCTTCTTCGCCTGCTGCGGGAGGAGGAACTTCACAACCTCCTTGATCGTCAGCGGCGACGGACGGGAGGTCGCACCGACGAAGCCGGTCACGCCGGGCGTGTTGCGCACGGCGCCCCACGACTCGTCGTTCAGCTCCATGCGAACCAGGATGTAACCGGGCAGCACCTTGCGGTTGACCAGCTTGCGCTGCCCGTTCTTGATCTCGGTGACCTCTTCCGTGGGCACCTCGACCTGGAAGATGTACTCACCCAGGTCCAGGTTCTGCACGCGGGTCTCGAGGTTGGCCTTCACCTTGTTCTCGTAACCGGCGTACGAGTGGATCACATACCAGTCACCGGCTTCGAGGCGAAGCTGCTTCTCCAGAGCCTCGGCGGGATCGACCTCGACCTCGGCTTCGGGCTCGCCACCTTCTGCAGATGCGTCGGCATCCTCACCGGCAGGGGCAAGGTCATCGACGTTCTCGGGCGTCGCGTCGGCATCGACGGCCTCGGCGGTCGCCGCGTCGTCAACGAAAACCTCGTCCGAAACGTGCTCTTCGGCCGAAGCCTCGTAGGAGTCGTTCTCGGGGGTGCTCACCGGCACTTTTCCTCTCGTCGATCAAATTTGCAGGCGCGCGAGCGCTAGCCGAACAACCAGCTGACGCCCTGCACGAACGCCAGATCCAAGCCGAAGATGAACGCCGTCATCACAGCCACGAACACCACCACGACGATCGTGTAGGTGGTCAGCTGCTTGCGATTCGGCCAGATCACCTTGCGGAGCTCGGCGATGACCTCACGGAAGTAGCGACGCAGGCGCTTGAAGATGTTCTCGGGCTTCTTGTCCCCGGAGACGTCACCGGTCGCGACGGCAGACCTGGCACGGCGCGAACCTGCCGGATCGGAATCCTTGGCGACGGAAACTCGTCCACCATCGGACGAGCGGGCGACACGCTTGCCGCTCGGCCTCGCTACCGCAGAGGAATCGTCGGGGGTTGCGCCGGTTGCCGGTCCAGCGTCGCGGGGGGTGAACCCTCCGGTGTCGCTGAGGCGCTTACCGCGCTCCTCGCTCACATCGTTCCTCTCGGTCGCTGGCAGTCCGGGGGCAGGGGCGACAGGACTTGAACCTGCAACCTGCGGTTTTGGAGACCGCTGCTCTGCCAATTGAGCTACGCCCCTTTGGTCGATCATCGGTGTCTCGAACGAGCACCTTGTCGATCGACCCGTCTGCGATCACATGACACGCGCGCTACCCCATCGGCTTTGAACGAGCACCGAAGAGCAGCGCGCTGCGCTATACGATCCCAGAAGCTTTAGTGTACTGCATCGCCCCGGGACAAACCCAATCCGCCCGGCCGTCAGGCCAAGCGAACCGTTGCCGTGGCCCGGCCGAAGATCTTACGACCTTCCGACTTCGCCACGATCGCGACCACTGCTGTCTTGCTTTCCGGGTCCAACGACTTGATCTTGCCGTTGAACTCGATTGCGGCGGCCTCATCGGCCTCCACGTATACCGGGCTGGTGAAACGAACGTTGTATTCCTTCACCGCACCGGGGTCTCCCAGCCACTCCGTGACATAGCCGGCCCCGATGCCCATGGAGAGCATGCCGTGACCGACGACGCCGCGCAAGCCGGCAAGTTCGGCGACCTTGTCGCTCCAGTGAATCGGGTTGGGATCACCCGACACACCGGCATAGTTGACGAGATTTCCGCGCGTGAGCGTCACCGTCTTGGTGGGAAGCTCGTCCCCGACCACGACGTCTTCGAAGCTACGAAGGCTCATGCATCATCACATCCTTGACCGCGTGCGCGATGTTGGCGTCGACCTCGCCGCCGGTACGGCCCACCAATGTGGTCCACGAGGTCAGCACGAGATTGTCGAACTGATCCGTGATGAGGTTCTTCGTGGTGATGATGTCGCTGCCGGCTGCCTGACGGAATTCCTCCAGGTACACGTCGCAGAACAGACGATCGCCTGCCTGGATCGGCCGGTGGAACACGAGACGCTGATCGGTCTGCATGATCTGACTCAGGTCGTAACCCGTGACGACTTCCTCGAACAGCTTGCGCTGCGCGATCATGCCGACGATCGAGATGAACGTGAGCGGAGCGATCAGGCCGTCGTATCCGAGGCCTTTGGCTGCGTCCTCGTCGTGGTGCGCGGGATGTCCGTCGAGCACCGCACGGGCGTACTCACGAATCTTCTCGCGGCCGACTTCGTAGAAGTCGTCCACACGGTAATGGTGTCCGACCATGGACTTCGCATGCGCGGCGACATCGAACTGGATCCCGGCCTGTTCGGTCACGTCCACAGAGTCTTCGGATACGAGTGCGTCTGTCATACGCAAAAACCTCCGCAATTCCGCCCAGGACGCCAACAGGCGCGGTCGGTATTGCGGAGACCTTACGCGTCGACGTCGATCAGATAGGCTACTTCGACTCGCGGTGCGACTGGTGCGTACCGCAGTTCGGGCAGAACTTCTTCAGTTCGAGCCGATCGGGGTCGTTGCGACGGTTCTTCTTGGTGATGTAGTTGCGGTGCTTGCACACCTCGCAGGCCAAGGTGATCTTCGGCCGGACGTCTGTAGAGGAGGCCACGGGATGCCTTCTTTCGGTTAAATCTGATCATGATCGATCAGGTGGTTCATTCAACTCTGGTAGCGATGGCCGGACTTGAACCGGCGACACAACGATTATGAGTCGTTTGCTCTACCAACTGAGCTACACCGCCTCGGTGTCATGTGCCGCGCGGAATCAAGGCACACAATCCAGCGAGCCCCCTGACGGAATCGAACCGTCGACCTTTTCCTTACCATGGAAACGCTCTGCCGACTGAGCTAAGGGGGCGCGGCCACGTGGAGCATCTCTGCTCGCTGCGGCCTCCAAAAGATTACACACACTCGCCGTCAGCACAAAATCAGCAGGTAGTGGCACCAAAAGCGACGCTCGAGCGTCGCGCAGGACCTGCCGGCCGCCGCGCGCTCCGATCGGCCCGACAGCGTTGCCGGCAACGTGCCCGACAGCTGCCGGACCGTGTGACGCGGCAGCCCGGGAAACTACCCCCCGAGAACACGACAGCCCCGGTTCCGAAGAACCGGGGCTGTGTGGTGGCAGGTGTAGGATTCGAACCTACGTAGGCATAAGCCGACGGATTTACAGTCCGCTCCCATTGGCCGCTCGGGCAACCTGCCGGGTGCTCTCGGGACCGTGTCCCTGATGCGTTGGAAGAATACAACGCATACCCCCCCGAAATGCAAACCGGGTGGTTACGGGCGCCGATCGACCGGATAGCGTCGGCATGACAACCCCGTACAGACCGACCGAAGTGGAGACAGACGTGGCTGATTCGTCGTTCGATGTGGTGAGCAAGGTCGACCGTCAGGAAGTGGACAACGCCCTGAACCAGGCGGCGAAGGAGATCGCGAACCGCTTCGACTTCCGCAATACCGGCGCGAGCATCGAATGGTCCGGCGAAGAAAGCATCGTGATCACCGCCGACACCGAGGACCGCGTCAAGGCGGCGCTCGACGTGTTCAAGGAGAAGCTGATCCGGCGGGACCTGTCCCTCAAGTCGCTCGAGACCGGAGAACCGACCCAGTCGGGCAAGGTCTACAAGCTCACCGGCACTCTCGTCCAAGGCATCAGCCAGGAGAATGCGAAGAAGATCACGAAGCTCATCCGTGACGAAGGCCCCAAGGGCGTGAAGGCACAGATCCAGGGCGAAGAGCTGCGTGTGAGCAGCAAGAAGCGTGACGACCTTCAGGCCATCATCGCGCTGCTCAAGAACGCCGACCTCGACGTGGCGCTGCAGTTCGTCAACTACCGCTAGAGCGACGCGGCCACACCGACACCCGTCCCGCGCTTCCCTGCGCGGGCGGTGTCGCTCCCGCGGTTTCCGGGCCCTGAGGCCTCTGCGGGCACTTCCCCGGAACTACGCGGGGGTCGCCTACCGCAGGCCGGCCATGCGCTCCAGCCGCGCGATGCGCTCCTCCATGGGCGGATGGGTGGAGAACAGCCTGCTCATCTTGTCGCCGGCCCGGAACGGATTGGCGATCATCAGGTGCGACTGAGCCGCGAGTTGCGGCTCCGGCGGCAACGGTGCGGCCTGGGTGCCGCGCTCGAGCTTGCGTAGCGCCGACGCCAGCGCCAGGGGATCGCCCGTCAGCTCGGCGCCGGACTGGTCTGCCTGGTACTCACGTGAGCGCGAGACCGCCAGCCTGACCACCGACGCGGCAATGGGGCCGAGCAACGAGACGAGCAACAGCGCGATCGGATTGGCGCCGCCCTCCCGGCCGCCACCGAACGCGCCCGCGAAGAACGCGAAGTTGGCAAGGCCGGAGATGACTGCGGCCATGGCGCCGGCGACGGACGAGATCAGGATGTCGCGGTTGTAGACGTGCGACAACTCGTGACCGAGGACCGCGCGTAGTTCGCGCTCGTCGAGAATGTCGAGGATCCCGCTGGTGCAGCACACCGCGGCATTACGTGGATTCCTGCCGGTGGCGAACGCGTTGGGCGCGTTGGTGGGACTGACATACAACCGCGGCATCGGTTGATGCGCCGCCGTCGCCAGCTCACGCACGATGCGGTAGATCACCGGTGCCTGGACCTCGGTGATCGGCTGCGCGTGCATCGACCGCAACGCGAGCTTGTCGCTGTTGAAGTACGCGTACCCGTTCACACCGACCGCCAGCACCACCGAGATCACCAGGATCGTCGAGTTCTGGAACAAGGCGCCGACGAAGACGATCAGCGCCGACATTCCCACCAGCAACCCGGCCGTCTTGAGACGGTTCGCATACCCGTGCACGTCACGCTCCTCCCCCACCCCGCGTCTGTGGTTCGCACGGTGGTGGTCCATTCGCCCGATCAACGAACGGCGGAGCTTCCCGGTTCCCCCGGGACAGGTCGGAGGAGGTCAGCCCACCCGGGCGATCGTGAAGTCGACGAGGTGCCGCAGCGCCTCGTTGGCGGGACCCTGAGGCAGCGCCTCGAGTTCGGCGTGCGCCCGCCGCGCATACGTGTCGAGGGTGTGCTTGGCCGCCTCCATGCCGGGCGACCGGACGAGAAGTTCGAGGGCCTCCTCGACGTGTGCCTCGTCGTCGATCGGACCGACGAGCAGCTCCCGCAACCGGTCCGCGTCCGGTCCGGTCTCGCGCAGCGCGTAGAGCACCGGCAACGTGTGTACGCCCTCACGAAGATCGGTTCCGGGTGTCTTGCCCGATTCGGACGTGACCGACGCGATGTCGATGATGTCGTCGACGATCTGGAAGGCGGTACCGACGGCGTCGCCGAGCCTCTCGAGCCGTGCGACGTGTTCTTCGTCGCCCCCGGAGAAGGTGCCGCCGAATCGGCCGCTCGCCGCGATCAGCGAACCGGTCTTCTCCCACACCACCCGCAGGTAGTGCTCGACCGGGTCCTGCTGCTCACGGGCACCGATGGTTTCGCGCATCTGCCCGGTGACGAGTTCGGCGAACGTCTCGGCGATGATCTGCACCGCGGACGGGCCGAGTGTGGACACCAGCCGGGACGCGTGGGCGAACAGGTAGTCGCCGGCGAGGATGGCGACGCTGTTGTTCCAGCGCACGTTCGCGCTCGGAGCGCCCCGCCGCATCGTCGCCTCGTCCATCACGTCGTCGTGGTAGAGGGTCGCGAGGTGGACGAGTTCGACCACCGTCGCTGCCGTCACGACCGACGGATCGGCGGGGTTGGGGCCGAGTTGCGCGGTCAGGATCGTGAACAGCGGCCGGAATCGCTTGCCGCCCGCCTTCGCGAGGTGCAGTGCCGCTTCCGTCAGGAAGTCTTCACCGTCCGACAACTCCTGGACGAGCAGTGCCTCGACGCTCGCGAGTCCGTCGCGCACGCTGGTCGCGAGACCCGGGTCGCCGAGTTCCACACCAGCAACGACGGTGCTCGATACCGCGTCGGCCGGACCGGCGGTCCGAGCCGCCCCCTCAGTGCTCACGATGACGTACCCATCCTCTTCTGTCGCCTCGGCCTCACGGTAGTGAACCTAGCCGCTCCACCACCACACCACCTCGTCGAGGCGAGAAAGTCGTGCCTGAGAGGATGGACACGTGGTGGGCGAAAACTCCGCGACAGAGCCGCGGCAATCCCGGTCCTGCGTTCCCGACAGTACCGATGTTCTCGTCGTCGGTGCCGGTCCCGCCGGTTCGTCGGCTGCGGCATGGGCAGCCCGCGCCGGGCACGACGTGCTGTTGGTCGACGCCGCGAGGTTCCCGCGAGACAAGACCTGCGGCGACGGGCTCACCCCGCGCGCGGTCGCGGAACTGGACCGTCTCGGCCTGGGCGACTGGTTGCGCACCCACACCGTCAACCGCGGCTTGCGCCTGGAAGGGTTCGGCGGCCGGTTCGAGTTGCCGTGGCCGGACTCCTCGTTCCCCTCGATGGGTAGCGCCGTGCCCCGCACCGAGTTGGACGACCGGATCCGCCGGGTCGCCCTCGACTCCGGTGCCCGGATGGTCGAAGGTGCCAAGGCCGTCGACGTCGAGCGTGACGGCGACCGGGTGACCTCCGTTCTCCTCCGCACCGAGGACGGTCCGCGCACCGTGTCGTGCCGGCGGCTCGTCGTCGCCGACGGCGTGCGCTCGCCGCTCGGCAAGGTCCTCGGGCGCCGCTGGCACCGCGACACCGCGTACGGCGTGGCCGCGCGCGCCTATGCGACATCGACCCGGAGCGACGATCCGTGGATCACCTCGCACCTCGAGTTGCGTGACGATGCGGGAACCCTGCAACCGGGTTACGGCTGGGTGTTCCCACTCGGAACCGGCGAGGTCAACATCGGCGTGGGCACGCTCGCCACGGCCGCGCGCCCCGCACAGGGATCGTTGCGGCCGTTGATCGACCTGTACGCGGACAAGCGTCGTGCGGAGTGGGGACTGGGCCCCGTGACCAGGGTCGCGTCGGCCCTACTTCCCATGGGTGGTGCGGTGTCCGGAGTGGCCGGCGTCAACTGGGCGCTTGTCGGCGACGCAGCCGCCTGCGTCAATCCCCTCAACGGCGAAGGCATCGACTACGGACTCGAGGGCGGGCGCCTGCTCGCAGAGATCCTCGACCGGGACGATCTGACAGGCGAGTGGCCCGCATTGCTGCGCGCGCATTACGGAGCCGCATTTTCGACCGCACGGAGGCTCGCCGGGCTGCTCACCGTGCCGAAGTTCCTGCCGACGACCGGACCGGTCGCGATGCGGTCACGGGCGATGATGAATGTCGCGGTGCGCGTGATGGGAAATCTGGTGACCGACGAGGACACCGATGTCGTGGCACGGGCGTGGCGGGCGAGCGGACGTGCGTCCATGCGCTGGGACCGCCGGCCGTTGTTCGCCTGACGCACCGCGCTGTGCCGACCTAGCGCACCGCGCTGTGCCGACCTAGCGCACCGCGCTGTGCAGCGCCGCGATCCCGCCCGTCAGATTCCGCCACTTCACGTCGCGCCAGCCTGCCTCTCCGATACGCACGGCGAGTTGTTCCTGCGTCGGCCATGCCCGGATCGACTCGGCCAGGTACACGTACGCGTCGGGGTTGCTGCTCACGGCGCGCGCGACCCGCGGAAGCGCACGCATCAGGTATTCCATGTAGACCGTGCGCAGCGGTTCCCGGACGGGAGTGGAGAATTCGCACACCACCAACCGCCCGCCGGGCTTGACGACCCGCGCGATCTCGCGGAGGCCGGCATCGGGATCGGCGACGTTGCGCAGGCCGAAGGAAATCGTCGCGGCGTCGAAGACGGCGTCGGCGAACGGCAACCGCATCGCGTCGCCCGCGACCATGGGTACCTGGCGGAACGCACCGGCGTTCAGCATGCCGGTGGAGAAGTCGGTGGCCACCACCCACGCTCCGGAGCGGCCGAGTTCGACCGTCGAGACGCCGGTGCCGGCCGCGAGATCGAGAACCCGCTCGCCGGGCTTCAGGTCCAGCGCGGCACGCGTCGCACGGCGCCATCCGCGGTCCTGGCCGAACGACAGAACGGTATTGGTCAGGTCGTAGCGCGCCGCGACACCGTCGAACATGGACGCGACCTCGCGCGGATCCTTGTCGAGGGACGCGCGCGATCCGTGAGTTTTTGCCACGGCCGAAACGTTACCCGGCGACGGGCCCGCGAACCCTGAGGAGGACCTCGTCGTCAGGACATCGCGCGTGCCGCGCCCTCCGCCACGGAGGGATCGGTGTCCGCGGCCTCACGGCGCCGCAGGTAGACGAGGACCGGCACCGCGATCAGCCACGTGACCACAATCACCGAACCGGTGGGGATCAGTGCCACCCGGGCATCGCGTCCGGTGACCCTCACCAGGTCGGGATCACTGCGCGCGTACTCGACGGCGATGCGCTGGCCGGTGGCCAGACCCGTCGGGTACAGCACGCCGAGTTCGGGGTTGTGTGTGACGCCGTCGGGCGTGACGAAAGCGACCGCGGACCGGAGCGACCCGGCCGACAACACCTCGGCGGTTGCGGTGCCCATGTCGCTCTCGATGGTCCGGTCGTTGCGCAGAGCACCGAGAAACAGGGCGACCGCCAATGCGGACAGCGCGATGGCGACGATGAGGACGATGCGTCGCGCGCGTTCGGTTCCGGTCACAGCTGAGCCCGCACCGCCGCATGAAGTTCACGCAGTCCCGCCCGGTCGGTGGTCACCTCGACGACCCGGATCCCCCCGGACGGCGGAGCGGTATCGGTAAGGGCGGCCGCCAGGCCCTGCAAGTCCACACTCTCGTGCGGAACGCGGTACGCGGCGCACAACGCCCCGAGGTCCATTCCGTGCGGCGTGCCGAAGACTCGCTCGAAGACGCCTGCATACTGCGGGTCGCCCTGTTCGAGCAGTTCGAAGATGCCGCCGCCGTCGTCGTTCGCGACGACGATCGTGAGGTTGCGCGGGCGCGGCTCCGAAGGTCCGATGAGCAGTCCGGCCGCGTCGTGCAGGAACGTGAGGTCGCCGAGCAGCGCGACGGTGCGGCCGGCGGTATAGGCGAGCGCGGCGCCGACCGCCGTCGAGACCGTCCCGTCGATACCGGCGACGCCCCGGTTGGACAACACACTCACGCCGGGTTTCGGGTAACTGACCAGCGCCGCGTCGCGCACGGGGTTGGAAGCCCCGAGCAGCAACTGGTCTCCGTCGCGCATCGCGTCGGTGACGACTGCGGCGACGTGCAGTCCGGTGGCTTTCGGGTGGGAATCCAACTGCGCACGCACGGCTTTGTCGGTGTGCGCGGAAAGCTGCCGGCACCGCTCGAGCCATGCCTCGTCCGGCTGTCCGGAGATCACCGCGCGGGTGCCGGTCGCGAGAACGTTGCCGGACACATCGGGCCAGCGCGGGCCGGTGGTGAGGGCGTAGACCGCCACCGCCGGGTCTGCCAGCAGGTTCGACACGGGACGGTGCAGGGTCGGCCGGCCCGTGATGATTGCCTGCCGCGGCTTCAGATGTGGCAGCGCCATCGGGTGCAGCGGTACGCCGTGCAGCGGCGCGGTCGGTTCGGCGACGGTGGGCAGGCCCGCGAGTTCGGGCCGCAGCGCGGAGCCGTGCCCGGAGATGACGACCGTGTCCGGCGTGAGGTCGATCTCGACCGGTACGTCCAGTGTCGCGTTGGCGGTGGTGGTCCACGCTGCCCCGTCCGGACGACCTTCGGGGGCGGATCCCTTCTGGTCCGCCGCGGGAACGAGGGGTTCACGCAGCGGAATGTCGAAGTGCACGGGACCGGCGTTCCCCGACCGGGTGCCGCGCGCTGCCGCCAGCACACGGCTGACCGCCGATCGCCACGCGCTGTTCTGGTCGGCGCTCTCCGCCAATCCCAGGCTGATGGTCGCGCGGACCTGCGTACCGAACAGGCCGAGTTGCTCGACGGTCTGGTTCGCACCCGATCCGAGCAGTTCGTAGGGGCGATTGGCGCTCAGAACGACGAGCGGCACGCGCGCATAGTTCGCCTCGAGGACCGCCGGGGCAAGGTTCGCCACCGCTGTCCCGGATGTCATCACCACGGGCACGGGCCGCTTCGACGACAGGGCCAGGCCGATCGCGAGAAAGCCGGCGGTCCGTTCGTCGATGCGCATGTGCAGACGAAGCCGCCCGGCAGCATCTGCCGCCTGCAACGCGAACGCGAGCGGGGCATTGCGCGAGCCCGGGCACAGCACGACATCCCGCACCCCACCTCGAGCGAGTTCGTCGACGACTGCGGTGGCCTGGGCTGTGGACGGGTTCACGACGTCCAGGGTAGTGCGGGGCGGCAGGTGCCCGGGTTCTCCCCCGCGCCGCGCCGGGTTGCGGCAGGGCAGCGATCCGCCGCCCGGCAACCACCACAATGGGGGGATGCGCACCGTCTTCGATCCCGCCGATCTGAGTCCCGGACGTTTCTACGGGCTGCTCACCGCCACGATCGTGCCCCGTCCCATCGCGTGGGTCTCGACCGTGTCGGGCGACGGGGTCGCCAACGTGGCTCCCTACAGCTTCTTCACGGTCGCGAGCACGGCGCCACCGGTCGTGCAGTTCACGTCGGTGGGCCGCAAGGACAGTCTTCGCAACATCGAGGAGACGGGCGAATTCGTGGTGAACGTCGCGACGGTTCCGCTGATGGAGCAGGTCAACGCCTCCTCTGCGAATTTTCCGCACGAGGTCGACGAGTTCACGGAAGTCGGGCTGCAGGCGGAGCCGAGCGAGCGGGTGCGCCCTCCCCGCGTCGCGCAATCGCCCGCGTCGATCGAGTGCACGTTGCGCCGGGTGATCGAGGTGGGCGATTCGTTCGTGGTCATGGGCGATGTGGTCGCGGTGACGGTTCGGCGCGACGTGCTGGCCGAAGACGGAGCGCCGGACTTCGCGGCGCTCGCGCCCGCGAGCAGGCTGGGACGCACCGAGTGGGGATTGACGCCGCAGGTTCGGTCCCTCGAGCGCCCTACCTGCTGAGCCCTGCGTCACCGGACACCGCCCCCGCAGGTTAGGGTCGGCTCAGTAGGGGCGGCTCCGGAAGGGTGGTCATGGCCGAACGCACCAGGGCAGCGCGCAAGGCGCCGAAGTTCGTCAAACCCGCGACACGCGAGATCGTGCGCGCTCGCGTGCTCGCCACCGCACGGATCAGTCCGACGTTCGTCCGGGTCACCATCGGCGGCGATGCGGTGTCGACCATCGGTCCGATGGGCTTCGACCATTGGTTCCGGATGTTCTTTCCCGTCCCCGGCCGGCGCGGATTCACGCTGCCCTCGGCGACGGACGACCGGTGGTGGCCCGAATACCAGGTGATCCCGGACGACGAGCGGCCCGTGCTGCGGAACTACACCTTCCGCCGGTTCCGCGCGGCCGGCGCCGGATCGTACGGCGACACGGCGGAAATCGACATCGACTTCGCGTCGCACGGAGACCTCGGACCGGCGTCGGCGTGGGCGAACACCGTCTCGGCCGGTGAAGAAATCGGTGTGCTCGACGAAGGAATCGGCTACGTCCCCGACGCGAGCGCGCACTGGCAGTTGCTCGTGGCCGACGAGAGCGCTCTGCCGGCGGTCGCGGGCATCCTCGAGTCCGTCCTCTCGGCTGATCCGGCGGCGGTCGCGGAAGTGTTCGTGGAGGTTCCACATCCGGAGGATCTCGCGGCGCAGCACCTGGCGACCGGCCCGAACGTGAGGGTCCATCCCCTCATCCGCACCGACAGAGCGGCGCGTCCGGGGGTTCTCGCCGTCGAAGCGGTGCGAGCCGCGACCCTCCCGTCGGCACGCGGTTGTGCGTTCGTCGCCGGTGAATCCGATCTCGCGACGGGGGTGCGACGTCACCTCGTGCGCGAGCGCGGCTGGGACAGGTCGGCAGTGACGTTCACGGGTTATTGGAAGTACGGCGAGCCCGTCTACTGAGGTCTCCCTCGGGAGAACCCTGCGACGAAAGCAGAACGTCGCGGTGCCGACCGGCCGGAGCCGGTGGTCACCGCGACGTTCGTCGGATCGATCCGCAGTATCGGATCAGCCCGCGTGCTTCTGGACGAGGTCGCCCAGACGAGGCAGGGCCTCGATGACGTGCTTCTTCGCCGAGGGACGCAGCGAGTCGTAGACCTTCTTGACGGCGGTCTTCGACGACCCGGCGATCTTCTCGTCGGTCACGCCGAGGAGTGCGTCGGCGACCGCGTCACCGCGAGCAACGAGGAAGTCGGCGAACGAACCGGCACCGGCGTACTCGATCCAGAACGGCTGGAGCCGCTCGACGAAGTCGGGGAGCAGGCTCTCGATCGCGCCGGGCACGACCGAAGGTCCGACCTTCTTCACTGCGGCGTAGCCGCCCTTGAGGGCGAGGCCCGATGCACCCTTCTTGTCCGACACCTCGGCATCGATCAGAGCTTCGACGTCGGCCTTGACCGCCGGGAACTTGTCGGGTCCGAGCAGAGCATCGTGCAGAGCTGCAACCACTTTCACTGCCTCCGTAAATGTGACACTTGTGACTGTTGGGACTGGGGGAACGATATACGACTCTGTAGCAGGTACATACTCGGCGTTCAGCCCAACAGGGCGCGGCACCGTCGCAGCCGGTCGAACCACCACTGGGCACGGTCCGGTGCGGCCCGAACCGCGTCGAGCATCCCGGCTTCCGGGACCACCGCTCCGACCGGAAGCACGCCGCCGGACATGCGTCGCGCGGTCGCGACGTCAGCGGTGAAGAAGCCACCGGTACCGAGTCCGCACGCGAACGGCAGCTGCGGCAACGCGCCCGCCGCGGCGAGTCCGGCGCTCATTCCGACCGCCGAATCGAGTGCGCTCGAGACGACCACCTCGACGCCGTGACCTGCAAGTTCGTCGGCCAGAGCGAGCAGCGGTCGTACCCCGCCGAGCGGAGCAACCTTGACGACCGCGACATCGGCGCCACCGGCACGCACGACCCGCATCGGGTCTTCGGCTCTGCGGATGCTCTCGTCCGCGGCGATGCGCACGTCGGGTAGGCGCTTCCGGACAGCGACCAGTTCGGGCACGGTCGCGCAGGGCTGTTCCGCGTATTCGAGCGGCGCATCGACGGTGAGCGCGGTCAGCGCGGTGACGGCCTCGTCGACCGTCCAGCCGCCGTTGGCATCGACCCGGACGCGAGGCACCGACTCGCGGACCGCGCGGACACGGGCGAGATCCTGCGCGAGATCCTGGCCCGGTTCCGCGACTTTCACCTTCGCGGTCTGCGCACCCGGAAACCGTGCGAGCACCTCCGGAACCCGGTCCGGATCGACTGCGGGCACAGTCGCATTGACCGGGACCACGGAGCGGATCGCCGGAGGATGACCGACCCATGCGGATTCGATCGCCGAATGGAGCCAGTGCGCGGCCTCGTCGTCCTCGTATTCGGGGAACGCCCCGAACTCTCCCCAGCCCGCGGGGCCGCGCAGCAGCAGCACCTCGCGCCGGGTGATCCCCCGGAAGCGCACCCTCATGGGCAGCGACACGACGACGGCGCTCGCGAGGAGCTCGTCGGCGGACGGCAGGGCCGGATCGGTCACTGCTGGCCGGGCAGAAGCTGGATCATCAGGGCCTCGGAATCGGCGAGGAGATTGCCGTCGAGGTCGCGCAGCTCGGCCTTGCAGAATGCCTTTCGGCCCTCTACCCGGTCTACCCATCCGTCGACCACGAGTTCCGTCTCGATCGGCGTGATCTTGCGGTAGTTGACGTGGAGATATCCGGTGCGTGCGATGGGCCGTCCGTTGGCGTGGATGACCATGCCGAACAGGTCGTCGAACAGCAGCGGCAGCGTCCCGCCGTGGGCGGCACCGTTTCCTCCGAGGTGAAAACGGCGGAACATGCCGCGCTCGCGGACGCCGTCCTCGCCGAACTTCTCGATCTTCCACGGCAGCAGCAGGGCACTGCCGCGGCCGGGAAGCTCGACGTTGAAGCCGGCCGGTGACCGCCCCTCGGGAACCTCGTAGGGCTCGAGGAGGTCGATGAGCGCTTCGGTCTGTGCGATCGCCCGGTCGATCACGTCGTCCGGGGCGTGGGTCGAGACCATGAGGTCCTGCAGGCGCCGGAACGTGTCGATGAAGGTGCCGTAGTTCGGGCCCGCCTTCACCGGCTCGTAGACGGGGAAACCTCCGTGGTGCTCGTAGTCGTCGGCTACGTCGTTGCCGTCGACCTCTTCGGTACCTGCGCCGGTCTGCTCGCTCATGTGATGCACGTTATCCGGCCCACGGTCGCGTCGTACGACGGCCCGGGGCTCTAAGGTGACGACGTGACCTTCGATTCCCAGTTGTGGCGCCCGGTTCCCGGGTTCGAGAACCTCACCGACATCACCTACCACCGTCATGTCACGCAGGGCACGGTCCGTGTCGCGTTCGACAGGCCGGAGGTGCGCAACGCCTTCCGGCCGCACACCGTCGACGAGCTCTACCGCGCACTCGATCACGCGCGGATGACGTCGGATGTGGGCGTCGTGCTGCTGACCGGCAACGGCCCGAGCCCCAAGGACGGTGGATGGGCGTTCTGCTCCGGCGGGGACCAGCGCATCCGTGGGCGCAGCGGATACCAGTACGCGAGCGGCGACACCGCGGACACGGTGGACAAGGCCCGCGCGGGCCGGCTCCACATCCTCGAGGTGCAGCGCCTGATCCGGTTCATGCCCAAGGTCGTGATCGCGCTCGTCAACGGCTGGGCCGCGGGCGGTGGCCACAGCCTGCACGTGACGTGCGACCTGACCCTGGCATCGCGCGAGCACGCCCGCTTCAAGCAGACGGACGCCGACGTCGGCAGCTTCGACGGCGGCTACGGCAGCGCGTATCTCGCGAAGATGGTGGGACAGAAGTTCGCCCGCGAGATCTTCTTCCTCGGCGACACCTACTCCGCCGACGACATGCATCACATGGGCGCGGTGAACCGGGTCGTCGCGCACGACGAACTCGAAAACGTCGCGCTGGAATGGGCCGAGAAGATCAACGGCAAGTCGCCGCAGGCACAGCGCATGCTCAAGTACGCGTTCAACCTCTCCGACGACGGCCTGGTCGGCCAGCAACTGTTCGCGGGGGAGGCCACCCGCCTGGCGTACATGACGGACGAGGCCGTCGAAGGCCGGGACAGCTTCCTCGAGAAGCGGGACCCGGACTGGTCCCCGTACCCCTGGTACTACTAGATCACTCGGGCGCGGCGCAGTGCTTGCCGGGCATCCAGCGGAACGGCGATACTGTCCGAGTGGAGTCCAGGGAGCACACGGAGCTCATCGAGATGGTCCGCGCCTGGGACGAATCGATGGTCGACAACGACAGCCAGGCGATCGGCAGCTTCATGACCGACGACTGGATCATCGTCGGGCCTGACGGCAGCATCGACGGCCGCGAGCGGTTCCTGGAGCTCATAGCCTCGGGCGATCTGACGCACGACACAATGACCACTGAGGATCCCATCATCCGTGTCCTCGGGGACAGCGCGATCGTCGTGGCTCGGGGCGTCTCTGCCGGGGCGTACCGAGGCCGGCCGTTCCGCGAGCACGAGCGCTCCTCCAGCGTCTTCGTCCGCCGCGATGGGCGATGGGCGTGCGCCCTGACTCACCTGTCGAGCATCGCGCCGGAACCCTCGAGAACGACGCCGACTGAGCTCGCCCTTCGGCGAAAGCGGTTCCGAGCGGGAAGCCGCAAGGACGGCCGGACCAGGTAGCAAGACGCGAGGCGGGCACTCCCTGTTCGGGAAG